>JACCVS010000003.1 GCA_013698055.1 Acidobacteriota bacterium | reverse complement strand
GTTGATTCGATGATCAACTCTGTGCGTCGGACGGTGGGCGCGAAGGCGATGGATATGGCTGCGCCGGTGGTCAACTGGGCGCGCAAGTCTGCTTTGTGGCCGATGACGTTCGGATTGGCGTGCTGTGCTATCGAGATGATAGCGACCGGCGCGGGGCGATTCGACATTGATCGTTTCGGGGCGGGCGTGTTTCGTCCCTCACCGCGACAAAGCGATCTGGTGATTATCGCGGGCACTGTGACCTTGAAGATGGGGCCGGTGGTGCGTCGCGTTTACGATCAGATGCCTGAGCCGAAGTGGGTGATTGCGATGGGCGCGTGCGCTTCGACGGGCGGGCCTTTTGATTCCTATTCGACGATGCAGGGCGTTGACCGTGTCATCCCCGTGGACGTTTACATTCCGGGCTGCCCGCCTCGCCCGGAAGCGTTGCTCTACGGCTTGATGCGCCTTCAGGACATCATCATGCGCGAAGCGCCTTCGACTTACATCTTCGAGTCGGATGGGATGGTGCGCCGCCGCAGGCCGCTTGAAGGCGACGACGAGTTGCAGGAGATTTCGCCCACTGACAGGGAAGCCGTCGAGGTCGTCGAAGCGGCCACTAAATAATCTTTATACAGAGGATGAAATAAGAATAGGAGATGAGGGGCTAACTCTCATCTCCTATTTCTTTCTCCAATAGTCTTCGTTCGGAAACGGGAAGCGAAAACTGAAAGCCCACTTGCGCCCGTTAATCAGCACGGCGCGCTCAGAGTCACGCTCGACGCGCTTTCTTAAAGTCTCGTACTGCGCCACGCTCAGGTAAATACTGTATGCGATATTGTCGCGTCCGTCGCCGCGTTTTTTCGTCTCAGGGTGTTTGGTGTCAGGCCAATTCTTTGGCCAGGACATGGCGTCGCCCGCATTGTCGTAAGACCAGATCATCATCTCGACTTTTTCCGGCATCCACTTCGCGGCGCGCTCACTCTGAAAACTTTTGAGTTTTTCATAAATCTCAATGAACGCGGCGGGAGCACCCGCTTTTCTATCATTGTCCGTCCTTCTGAGGCCGCCATATACCGAGACGCTTTTTAGTTGATCCTTGTCCCAGAGAGAGACACTGGTAGTCACCTGATCCGTTATCATCGTTGTTTCGTAGTGCTTCTCTAACTCGAAGAATTGCTTGACGGGTAATGAAGAGACGAGGGCGTCGCGCTCCTGCTCGCTCAAGACAGTTGAGGCATATTCCTGCTTTCCGTCTTGGGCGCGGTGAGCGAAAATCACCAGTCCGTCGGCGTAGAGAGCAAATGATGGAGAGTCCGAGCCTAAGACCATCCCCCAGGGATCAAAATCATAAACGAGCGCTATTGGCACTCTCCCGCCAGACACATCCAGCTTATTGTCAGGTGAAGGGTCGTCTTTGTTTTGATTTGAAGTGTTGCCAGGAATTTGTGATGTCGAATTATTTGCTGTTTGGCTGGACGATTTCAGCGGCTGGCATTGTATTGCCAGCACGCCGATCATCAGCGAAACTCCCAGCATCATCCAGAATCGAGCTTGATAGGGCTTCATAGTCAGCTTGAGCATTGTCAGCGTTACCTCTCCAGTAGCAGAAGAACGATTGCTTTACCTGTTCTTGCATCTTGCGATATAGATAGCGGAAACACGCACGGAGTAAGTGTGCTGTCTATGCGCGCCCTTACTCTGTGCGGGCTTCTGCATTATCTTAAAAAATAGCGGAAGAAAATGAAAAGCTCCTGCGTCTAAAGGTTTGAGAAGTGAATTGACGGAGGCAGCCGAATGGAGCAGCGCGCCGTGGCGAGCGAGCAAAAGATTGACGAACACGTCATCGAAGCCTGTCAACAGGGAGACAGGGAGGCCTTTCGGCTGCTCTTTGAGACCTATCAAAGCAAGGTGTATTCAATCTCCCTCTACTACTTTAAGGGAGACGAATCGTCTGCCAGAGACGTGACACAAGCTGTCTTTCTCAAACTGATGACGAAGATCGAGCAGTTTCGCCGGGATGCGGAGTTTACAACGTGGCTCTATCGTCTTGTCGCTAATGCGTGCATGGACGAGCAGCGAAAACGCAGGCGCTTTCTTCCTTTCGGAGACGGATTCATGGGCGGGCAGGATGTTGAGAAGAAAGGGCAGGAGAAGCATTACGAGCGCATCGAGTTGGCGGATTCCGTCAAGGCGGCCATCGGGGAATTGAAGCCGAAGCTGCGCTTGCCGATGCTGCTCAAGTATGTCGAGGGATTGTCGTATGACGAGATGGCCGAGGCGCTCGATTGCTCGAAGGGGACAATCGCTTCCCGCCTCAATCGCGGCCATAAGATTTTAGCGCAGCGCTTGTCGCACCTGCGCGGCGCGCTTTCGGGGTGAGTAATAAGATGTTCAGTCAGCATGTAAGTAAAAATCTTTCCGCTTATTGTCACGGCGAGCTTAATGATGAGGAATCGCGGGGCGTGGCGGAGCATTTGCTCGGCTGCCAACGCTGCCGCCGTGAGTTTGAAGAGATCAAGCTCGGCGTCAAATTCGCCGAGCATCTGCCCCATACTTCCGCTCCGGCATCGCTGTGGAGCGAGATAGAAGCGGCTTTGCCCGAACGCTCTCGTTCAATCAATTCGCGCACGAAATCTTCGCGCCTCATTCCAGATTTCGGATGGCAGCGCGTGGCAGCAGTCTGCGCTCTTCTACTTCTAGCGATGGCGGTCGGAATCTTCTGGTACTCGTCGCGCCAGTCGAAAAACGCTACTCAAGTTGCTGATAAGGATAAACTGCAACAGACGATCCATCCGGGCAATTCGACAGACATTAACCCGAACATAGTTGAAAATCCTTCTACGACTAACAACATCGCGCCACCCGTTGCTCCTGGCAGCAATGACAAGCCTGCTGAGACTATCATTGCCAGCCGCGCGGACGGGCAGTCGTGGGAGGTTGCGCGTCTGGCGGGCACGCCGACAATCGGGGCGACTCAGATTGAAGGAAGCGGGCGGCTTGCCGTTGGCGAGTGGCTGGAGACAGATGGCACATCACGCGCCCAGATCAACGTCGCCGACATCGGTCAGGTGGACATCGGGCCGAATTCGCGCGTGCGACTTGTGGGAACGCGCTCGACCGAGCATCGCCTGTCGCTTCAGCGTGGACGCCTTCATGCCTTCATCTCCGCTCCCCCGCGACTCTTCATCGTCGAGACGCCTTCGGCGACGGCGATTGATCTCGGCTGCTCCTACACGCTGGAAGTTGACGATGCGGGGCGCAGCATCCTGCACGTCACTTCCGGCTGGGTCGCGCTTGAATTAAAGGGACGCGAATCAATCGTGCCTGCCGGTGCGATTTGCGTCACGCAGCCGGGCAAGGGGCCGGGCACGCCTTACTTCGATGACGCATCAGCGCGTTTCCGCGAAGCGCTCTCCCGGCTGGATTTTCATAACGGCGGCGCGAAGGCTTTGAGCATCGTTCTCGCAGAAGCCCGCGAGTACGACACGCTGACGCTCTGGCATCTGCTCTCGCGTGTAGAAGGAGCGGAGCGTAATCGCGTCTATGAGCGCCTGGCAACTCTGATTACTCCCCCACAGGGCGTCACGCGAGAAGGTGTATTGCGCCTTGATAAAGAAATGCTCGATCTCTGGAA
>JACCVS010000799.1 GCA_013698055.1 Acidobacteriota bacterium | reverse complement strand
ACGAAGCTCGAAGAGTTGATTCACCAGACGGACGCAATGTTCGCGGATTTCGTGAGCGTAACCGAGGAGACGCTCGACAAACAGCAGAAGGAGAACAACGATCTCTTTCTCCTGACCCAGACCAAGATAATCAACGAGTACCGGGGCTACGAGCAGTTGATCCACTCGGATTTGGAAAACCTGCGTCAGACGGAGAAGTCCTGCCTGCGGATGGTGGAAGAATGCCGGAAGCTGGCGGAACAGTTCAGCCATCCTTACGAGACAGCCAGCGAGACGCTGCAAGAGCTGGCCGAGACAGCCAGGACGCAGCTTCAGGAGACCAAGGAGCTGGCGATGGACACGGTGGAAGAGTCCAGAATGAAGTTTCTTACAACCTTTCGGCGGCTGGACACAACCTTGACCTCGCACCCGCTTCTGCTATTGGGGAGCGTGCTGCTGACGACCATCATCCTCAGTCTCTTGGTGAGCCTCACAATGAATCGCTGGCTGGTAGCGAGGATGGTGTCCAGCTCCGTCGAGGCAGCTACCGCGACCACAGAGAAGAGTCTCAGACCCATCCTCGAAAAGATTCAGGAGCAGACCAAAGGGTTAGACGAGACTTACCAGCAGAGCGAGAACTGGGAACACTATCTTTCGACACTTCCTTACGATCAGGCACAGAAGCTGCGCTGGAAAGTTCAGCAGCAGGTGCTGGAAAAGAAGCAGAAGATGGCCGACAGAAACCTCAAGGGGAATCAGTAAGCCCTAACGAGCGCGCCACCGCCCTCACTTCTCTTCAGAGGTTGACAGGCGTTTCACCCCCGGCGGAGCAGCCGCTGGCTCACCAGTTGGAGCAACTCACCAAAGTCAGATCAAGCCCGTTCGTGGCAACTGCCATGAGTGGCCATCGAGAGATTGATACTCTTGGGGATCAAGCTCCCACAGGTCTGGGAGACCGCTCGCATGATGCATCACCGGCGCGCTCTAAGCAGGAGACACCCACTCCACAACGCGAATTCGATTCCGGCAGGACTCGCTAAATTCCGAGATCAATCCGCCAGTCTTATCGGTCAGCCGATCTCTTGCCCATTCGCAGATTCCCGCGCGCTTAAAGGTTAATGGAAGAAAGAGGACTGGTCAGTAATGTCAAAAGTTCTCAAAGGAGATGATAGATGAATAACCATAATCCGTATGACACTTTCGGCGGAGTCTTCGTCCCGCACTTTCTCTTGTCCTCGCGCAAAATTTCGCCCGGAGCGAAGCTCCTCTACGCGCTGCTGGCTTCAAGGGCCGACATTCGCGGCGAGGCGCTGCTGAATCACGCCCTGCTGGCAATTGAGATGGGCACGAGCGAAACCATCACACACGACCTCGCGGATGAACTTGGCAACGCACGGGTCGTCAAAGTCCGGCAGGACGCGGCAGGAACTGAATTCCTCCGCTGCTATTTCCCGATGGAGGCGTGGAGTCAGAAATCGGCTGGCGATGACCGAGCGGGCGCGATTGAAGACTCGGCCATGAGGACTGCCCCGCGACTACTTAAACTCCCAATGTTTTCACCCGAACCGGGCACTCCGGGAAATGGCTCGGAAGACTCCCGGCAGGAGAGCGAACTCAAAGATAGTGAATCAGTAACCAGCGACGGCAAGAGCAAAAAGGAGCCTGCGTCCCGCTTCTCCAAGCAGGTCTGCACTGATTATGCCAGAGCACGCCAGAGGGAAAGAGGGAATATTGATAACCCCTTCGCTCTGGGGACGGCGATGTGGAAGTCTGGCGAATATGATGAGGAGATCACGCTCTGGCTCCAGACCAAAGAAGCGGACGAAAGCGCAGCGTGAGCCTCAGAAACTCTAATCCAATTCCCCTTTCCAGAAGATTTCAATGATATCAGTAAATCCTTCGAACAGGAGAATACTTTGTTATGAGCGACCATGAACTCGCCACACTACTCGGCGAACGCATGAAAGTGATAGCCCGCAATGTCTTTCAGGAAGTTGCGCGGGATTACATCGTCCCGCCAGGCGAAACGGATGGCGAAGCGGCGAAGTTGCGCGGGCAACTCACTTTAATCAAAGCCAAAGAGCACGTGACCATCAAAGAGGCGGCGCTGCTGCTGTCCTGCTCCGAAAGCCACGTGCGCAAACTCGTCGTGCTCACGCGGAATGGGAAGAGCCGCCGTCCACTTCCCTTCGTTGACATGGAGGGCGTCACGGTCTTCCCCTTACGCGACCTGTTGGATTGGGCCAGCCCCATATCGCTCAGACAGGACAACACAAGCGGGACTGCACCCCGCAAAGAAGCGGCTTGAGCCTTGTGCCTGACGATGAGTTCTCATCCTACACTTGAAGCTCACTTCTCTATCCGCTTTCTTCCCTCAACAGGAGAAAACACCAATGACAATCAGGCAACGCGGTAAGGAAGGCGTCTGCTCTGCCGAGTTCTGGATTGATAATGATTTCTATCAATTCACCTTCAACGGCAAGAAGGGGATGCCTCTTATTACCACTAAAAGACAGGCGAGGGAGTACGAGTCTGAACTGAAACGACAGATCAGGACGGGGACTTTCCTGCAAGATTCCGACTTGAAAAACTTCGCCAGATTCTTCGAAGAGATTTACATGGACTATTCGCGACGACACAAAACGCCGCTCGCGACCGAGGTTGACGCCCTTTATGGCAAACGGCTGCTGGATGAGTTCGGCGCGAGAACGCTCTTTCAAATCACGCCGCGCATGATCGAGAATTACCTCATCAAACTGCGAAAGACAAAGACGCGGTTTGGCAGGCCATCTGCCCCATCTACCGTCAGGCGGCACTACGACATGCTCAATCAGCTTTTCAACATGGCGATCCGCGAGCGCGTCATGGGCGACAATCCCTGTCGGTTAGTGAGCCGCACCTTGTTGAAAGAGCTTCCCACCTGGCAAAACCGCGAACGGTGGCTCAATAAGTTCGCCGTGGACGAAGAGGAGCGCCTCTTCGCAGCCTTTAATGAATATGGCGAACACCTCGCGGCCATCTCCCGCATCGTCCTTAACACGGGCATCCGGCCCAAAGAAGCTCTGGCAATCAAGAAGGAGCACGTCAACTTGTCCGGCCAGGCGCGTTATCACAAAGTCGAAAAGGCTGACGTACTGATTCCGCCGTCTGCGGTTCTCATCTTTAAGGGCAAGGACGGCAAACCGCGCGTCCTGCCACTCAACATTGTCGCTCGCAAGGTTTTCGAGATTCTTGTGGGAGACACAACGACCAATGAGTGGCTCTTCACCAATCGCCATGGTGAACCCATGAAATCAGCCAAGCAGGGTTTCGCGGCGGCTTGCGTGAGGGCTGGAATCGAAGATTTGCGCCTCTACGACCTGCGACACACCTTCGCCACCCGGCTCCTTGACCGGGGCGTCCATTAGTACATCATCTCCGCACTGCTCGGACAAGCCGTTCCGCTCAACGGATTCGGCCAGACCTCAAGGATTACCCCCGGCTATGCGCACGCCACCTGAGAGGCCATGGTCGCCGCTGTCAAGAGCCTCGAAAAGCCAGTCCCAACACAGCAATTTCAAGTGTTCGGTTCGGAGTCTGGCAAAATCCTGGCAAAATGAGCCGGAAGAGAAAAGCCGAGAGTAGCTCGCCGTTTTTCCATGCCGGATGATGCTATTTGAATTCCAGCATTCCAGCGTCACGAGAAAGCATTGTGCAGTGTCTGCGCCAGGAACTAATTACGGCATGAGGTAGCTGCCGGGTAAGGAGAACTTGAATTATGGAAAAGCTGATTGTTGATGCCGAAGGCAGAATTACTATTGCACCGCACATCGTTGGAATTGACCGCCGCGGCGCGAGTCCACACAAGCGGCGAAGGCCAAAGCACCATGAGAGGAATGCTATCGCTGCGTCCGGTTGAATATTTTGTTGGGGGTTCGGCCTTCGCCTAGTGTTCCGTTACTAGCAACAATGCTGCCTCGCTTGGATAATGTTTGCGCCTGCTTAGAACTTCACGCTCTAAAATCTGGTCGTTGTGGTTCATTTGCAAAATGCGGACTGTCACTTCGCCGATCTTCGTCAAAGATTCGATGATAACCCCACTTAGACGAAAATGCTCGCTCCAATGGTCTGTGCGCAGATTGTAAAACCGTACTAACTCGCTGGTTTCAGGCGCTAAAGAAGCAATGTCACTGCCTTTGTAACGATTGCAGAAAACGCACGCCAAAGCTAAATTTTCCAACTCTGACGAGCCGCCGTGTTTGCTGCTGATGATATGCTCAACTTGAAATCTAAAATAAGCATCTTCTTCAGCTATCAAACAATACTCACAAACAAAGTTGGCGCGACGTGCAACAATCTGCCTCGTTTCAGGACTGATGTAGTTACTCATTCAGCAAAAAGTCGCGGGCGCGGGCTTTCGCCAGTCGCATCAAATGTTCAAGTTGCAAGTAACGGTCAAGTTCTGACTTTTCTTCGGGCAACTACTCATCTTCTTTATCGCGCGACAATAAATCCGTAACTCGTTCTTGCGCCGCTTCCGACGGTCGAAAAGCAATGACGTTTTGCGGAGTCGTCCCAGCGGCGATAAAATCAATGACTTCCTCGTAAGCTTTAACAGTATTCATAATGAGAACAAAATACTCTTTTGCCGGTAATTTATCCAGACGTTTCAGTATCAAGCGAAAACGCCCAGTCTGGAGAAGCGCGGACTGCATTCCGGCGACGAATTGACTCTTGTTGAAGCTGCTGGGGGCTTAATTCCGAATCTGAGATGCTGATTCTCCTCTGATGGCAGATGGCAACCATGTCGGAGCTACTGATTTGGGATCTTAATGCACCGGACTTTTTATGAATGTTCCAGTCTTTCTTCCGTTGGTATGAGCGGCGGTTGCTTTCGAGCAGACTGATGCCTTTTGTTTTCAGTTAGCCTCTGGCGGAGCCACACGCATTCCCGCATGAACTGGTTGAGCCGGAGGTTTTCGCGCACTACGGGCCTGAGCAGTGAGGACTTCCGCAGGCCCCTCTGGCCTCTAATCATGAGAATCCACTTCTTGGTGTGCGCGGCATATAGAAGGAAGCGCTCTCACGCCCCTTGACAGAGCGAGACCACAACCGCCCGACGAGTAGCAGTTCCCCTTCAAGATCGACAAAGACTTCGATCTCC
>JACCVS010000761.1 GCA_013698055.1 Acidobacteriota bacterium | reverse complement strand
GTTTCGGCTTTTCACAACTCGCGCGAGCTTGGGGGCCAGTTCCAGATCGTAGCTACGGCCAAGCCCGGCGTGAAACTAGAAGACCTTGAAAAGGCCATTGATGAAGAGATTGCCAAACTGAAAACCGAGTCTCCGACGGGCGAGGAGATGGAGCGCGCCTATAATGCGCGTGAGTCGGCTTTCGTCTACGGACTGCAAACCGTCGGCGGCTTCGGCGGCAAGAGCGATCAGTTGAATGCCTACGCTGTCTTTCTCAATCAACCCGACTACTTCCAGACAGATCTCTTGCGCTATCGCAGTGTCAAGCCCGCCGATGTGATGAGCGTCGCCG
Source organism: Acidobacteriota bacterium (assembly GCA_013698055.1). Taxonomy (GTDB): domain Bacteria; phylum Acidobacteriota; class Blastocatellia; order Pyrinomonadales; family Pyrinomonadaceae; genus QHXM01. The sequence continues at coordinate 4,601 of JACCVS010000761.1, read as the reverse complement.
GGGGCTACCTGACTGATAAGCGGCTTGTGCTAACGGTCACGCCGCGACAGAAAGGCAAGACGACCGGTGATCCCGCGCCGACGAGTCCGACGGCTGCCATCGCCACGCCGTCACAACAAACGGGCGCACCGGCAGGGACAGCAACAACAACAACACCGGCGGCGCGAACCGGCGGAACGACTCCCGCGGGAGTTCAGCCACAGACGAAAACCGAAGCTGGCGCGACCACACCGGCGGGCGCGGCTCCGCCCGCAACGACGGCGAAACGTAGCGCGGACAAAACTCAGGACAAATCACAGCTTGGCGGCCTTTATGCTCAACCAAAGCCGAAGCCTGACCCGAGCTTCAAATTGCCGCAGGTGCAGCGTCACAAACTCTCCAACGGCCTCGAAGTTTTGATCGTCGAGCAGCACGAGTTGCCCGTCGTCAACATGAATCTGGTCGTGCGGACGGGCGGCGCGGCTGACCCGCAGAATCGCGCGGGATTGGCGAGTCTGACAGCAGCACTGATTGACGAGGGAACGAAGTCGCGCTCGGCTCTGGACATTTCGAACCAGTTGGCCACCATCGGCGCGCGGCTCGGCACGGGTTCTGATTTCGACAGCGGCGGGCTGAATCTGCTGACGCTCTCTAAACACATGGATCGCGCTCTGGAAATCTACGCGGACGTTGTCACCAATCCGTCTTTTCCTGAAAGCGAACTGGATTTGCAGCGCAAGTCCCGCCTTGCCTCGTTGATGCAGCGCCGCGACGACGCCAACGCTATCGCCGGAGTCGTCTATTCATCCTTGCTTTACGGTCGCAACCATCCTTATGGCCATCCGGCCATCGGTGACGAGCAAAGCGTGGGCGCGATCACGAACGACGATGTGATGGGCTTCTACCAGACTTATTATCGCCCGAATAACGCTGCGCTCATTGTCACCGGAGACGTGACGCCTGCGACGTTGATGCCGAAATTAGAACGTGCCTTCGCCAACTGGAAGCGTGGTGAAGTTCCCGCCGTCAACATCGAGATGCCGCCGATGCGCGACAAAGCGACACTCTACATCGTTGATAAACCGGGCGCGGCGCAGAGTGTCATTACGATTGGCCAGGTCGGTCAGGCGCGCTCAACGCCCGACTATTTCCCGTTGATCGTAATGAACACCATGCTCGGCGGACAGTTCACTTCGCGCGTCAATATGAATTTGCGCGAAGAGAAGGGCTACACCTACGGAGCGCGCACGTCGTTTGATTACAGGCGCAGTGCGGGGCCGTTCGCGGCTACAGCGGGCGTGCAGACCTCTGTGACGAAGGAATCCGTGTTCGAATTTCTGAAAGAGTTGCGCGGCATTCGGGGCGAGCGTCCCGTCACGCCCACGGAGCTTGAGTTCTCAAAGCAGGCGATCATACGCGGCTTTCCGCGCACCTTCGAGACGCCTGAGCAGATGGCGAATCGCCTGACGGACATCGTGGTCTACAATCTGCCGGACGATTACTTCAACAACTACATCGCGCGCGTGCGAGCCGTCTCGGTGGCAGACATCAATCGCGTCGCTAACCGCTATCTCGATCCGTCGAAAATGGCGATTCTCGTCGTCGGCGACCGCAAAGTCATCGAACCAGGACTTCGCTCGTTGACGGATGTCGGCACGACCGTCACCTTCGTTGATCCCGAAGGCCGTCCAGCTACGGATGGTAGCAGCGGTGGCGGCAGCGTCGAGGGCGGCGGCACTCGTCGCTAAGTCGAGAACGCAAAATGAAAGAGCGCGCCGGAATAACAGGCGCGCTCTTTTTTTTCTTCTCAACTCAGTCTGTGCGGTTAATCTACAGCAAAGCCAACGTTGACGACCGCCGTGATGTCCTTATCCAGTGACGAGGTGTCGTTGATGCCCGCATCCGAAACCTCGTTTGAGTCGGCGGCAGTGATCTGCATTACGCCCATACGAGCCTGACGAACGCTACCGATGCCGCTCCCCGTGCTCTTGGCGACCTGCTCGGCGCGAACCTTCGCATCCTTCGCAGCTTCAGCCAGCATCTCGATCTTCAGGTCTGCGATCTTCGTGTAGTAATACTCCGGCGCGCCTGATTCGAGCAAAATACCCTGATTGATTAACTCGGTCGCCTCGCGAGCGACCTTTTCAATCTTGCTCACGTCCTCAGAGCGTACCTGCGCCTCCTGACGAAGGCTGTAGCCTGTAATCTCCGATGTATCGTTCCCATCATTATCCTTGCGATGAAGCGTGGTCGAAGAGATTGATGAGATTGTAATCTGCTGTTCCGGAATGCCCTTCGAGACCAAATACTGCTTGATGCGCGAAATGCCGTCCGTCAGCGATTTGTAAGCGTCCTGTGGTTGTGACCCTTGATATGAAACGCCCGCGCGCCAGATGACCAGGTCAGACTTGATGCGCTTGCGTGCCGAACCCGTGACCGTGATCGTCTGGTCAGACTTCTTGTTCTGCGTGATTGCCCACGCCATCACGATTGACGACAAGACCAAAGCTACTGCCAGCGCAAAGCCGGCGTTAAAAATTGTTCCGTTTCTTTCTGTGCTCATTTGTTTTTATTGGCACCTCCCAATGCCGCGCACATTAGACGCGAGGCGCGGGTGTCTTTGCATAGTACAGCACACGGTGCTTGACTGTGGCTGACCACAGTCGGAAGGCAGAAAACAGAAGGCAGTAGGCAGCGAATAACGTTTACGCGCTGCCTTCCGCCTTCTTACTTTTTCTTCTCTGATTTTTATCCTAAAACTCCCGCAGACTACCGGCCAGCGCGCCGACTGCTGATTCAGCCAAATCTGTGAGCGCGCCCTCGTGTTGCATCAATCGAAAGCGGGTCGCAATGATGAACCCGACGCTTAAGCCGAGGCTCGCGTCCAGCGCGCTCAGTTCTCCGGCGAGGGCTTTCTGGGAAACGCGCTCAAACGCCTGCCTCAGCTCCTCCGTCGCATCCACGCCCTCAATCAAGATCACTTCAACGTCGCTTCCGCCGCGCAAGCGCCGGCGCGCGTGCTCGCGCAACCGCTCGCGTGCTTCGTCCTGAATCTTTCCGCTACTGATGATGACCAGATGCGCCGCCTCTGTCTCTAATTGTCTGGCTAAAGCATGGCGCGCATGTGCCGTCGTCACGTCGCCGTCCCTCAGCACCAGCAGGAATGGCTCATCGCACACGCTGACCGTGATATGCGCTTCGCCATCTTCGGAGGTCGCTCCTGTATCAATCTGATTTTCAGGAACGCCAAGCTCACGCAAACTCGAATGAACACGACTGGAGAGCCAGGAGCCATCTTCCAGCAACTGGGCAGCCGTCTCTGTGGGCTTCACCAAATCTTCAATCTTCTCATCAGCGATGGCTGTGCCGCATTCGCTGCATGTGGCGTTGCTCGCCGTAATGACGTTCAGCGCGTCCGGCGACGGCAAGCGAAAGAGAGAGCGTCCCTTTTTTCGGCAACTGACCTGCACTTCACGACGCAGCAATCCGGCGTCCGCCATCCTGTTAATTAAGGAGACAACTGCCGCTTCGTTCTCAACTCCTGACACAATCTCCGAGATGCGACCTTCCGTCTGTGACTCTGTGATTCGACGCAGGAGGCGTCTGGCTTCGACATCTTCAAGCAACTCGACGGCGCGTGGATGCCCTGCATCTCTCTTCTGGCTGAGGCTTGATGAATCGCTTTCCTGTTCCGATACCTTGTGTCCCGGTGCTGCGATCCTGCGCGGCGCGCGCTGTTGCCATTCAGATTCATCATCAAGCGCGCCGTTGTGGCTCTCACCGCCTGTAGCATCAAGCGCGTCGCTCAGGTTGCGGCAAAAGGCATCCAGCTTCTTCGTCGGCTCAAATATCTGCGCCTCATAAACGATCCCGGCGCGCATCCCCGCCGTTTCATCCTCGTCATCTCCGAAGATCAGGAAGAGAACGAAATCTTCAAAGCAGAACACATCGCCGCGAATGTATGTCCGGTCATCCTCCGTCTCCTCCCAGGAAGCGACCTCGCGCTCCATTTCGGCGACTCTGTCCGGCCCCAAAAGCGCCTGCTCATAGCAATTCAGCCGCGTTGAGCGGATAAGCGGAGTCATCCCCTTTTCCTGAAGCTTCTCAAGCAAGCCCAAACGCTTCGCGGCATCAACGCTCCTTTTCGAAGTCTTACTTTCGATAAACAGCATTCCCCAGGTGTCTCCTCTCTAACCTTATGGTCGCGCATCCTATCACGACAGGTGGAAATTTTTCTACGTTTAGCCGCAAACATCGTGGCAGATTGACCGACTGTGTGTTGCGATGGGACGTATGTACGCTGATGCTTCACTGACAGAAATGGTAAATCACACCATCATGCCCCCTTTTGATTCGTATGTTGCATTCCCATTGTGAATCATCACGAAACAGTCACATTGCCTCTTGTAATGACTCTAAGTGATAGGTAGAATGGCTTTTGTGGTCAGGTAGTACCCGCCGCAACAAAGCAATCCACAAACAAGCAAGACCCGAATTTATTAAGGAGATAAGTGTTCCCCATCTATGAATTATAAAAGGATATTCCCCTGCGTCATCGCAGCTTACTTCATCTTCAGCGTGTTTACAGCCATAGGTACCGCTCAATCCAACACCGGCATTCA
>JACCVS010000742.1 GCA_013698055.1 Acidobacteriota bacterium | reverse complement strand
AAATGAGCAACAGCGCGTGTTTCCGGGACGGCGTCAGCGACGGCAACTGCCAATTCCGACCGCTGCATCAACGGGATGTCGGTCACGTCATCGCCGATGAAAGCGACTTCATTTTCATCAAGCCCGGCTTCCGCCAGCAACTCTTCAAAGTCCTTGATCTTGTCCCATGTTCCCTGCCTGACGTAATGCATCCCAAGCTCGCGCGCTCGTCGCTCGACCAGTCTCGATGTCCGCCCGGAGATAATGCCTGAATGAAGTCCGGCACGATGAAGCAGCACCAGGCCGTGCCCGTCGCGCGTGTGAAAGCTCTTCTCTTCATCGCCGTTCTCAAGCAGCGTGATGCGCCCGTCCGTCAGCACGCCGTCGCAATCCATCAAGAGCAGCTTGATGCGCGCCGCACGGCGCTCGATCTCTGCCAGTTCATACATGAAAGACTTTTATCGCACCTCGAAGAATTCGATTCCGCTGAGCTTCCAACCACCGCCCACTCGCGTGAGAATCAAAACGGCTGTTCCTGCCCCATCACGCCCGAGTTGACGCGTGGTGATCTGTACGTCTGCCGCCAAACGATTAGCGTCAAGCTGCTCGGTGCGGATGACTCGCGTCGTCCAGATTTCGGGCTGGCTGCCAACGATTCCACCAACGAAACTCGTCAGCTCGCCGGGCACAACGAACGCTTCGATTTCAGTTTTCCTTCCGCTCTTGATCGCTTGATCGAGTTGTGCGATGAACGTACGCGCGGATTCATCAGGAGCAGCAGCGGCGTTTGCCGTCGCTTCGGCTTTAATTCTTCCGTTGCGGGCGGCGAGCGTTGAAGCGTAATCGGCTTCTGCGCGCACGGCTTCGTTGAAACGACGCGCGGCCTCGGCAGCTTGCCCTTTTTTGAGACTAATCTCGCCCAGCCCGATGTTGCTCCAGGCAAGCGCAAACGAGGTCGGTAGCCGCTCATCAAGAGCCGCGCGAAATTCTTTCTCCGCCTCGTCCGTCTTGCTTTGAGCCAGAAGCGAGCGGGCGAGCAGGATACGCGCTTCCTGCGTTCGCGGCGAAGTAGCCAGCATCTCACGCGCAGATGCTTCAGCCCCGGCGAAATCCTGTTTGACGAATTTACTATTGGCTTCGACCAAAGGGTCTTCCGCCTGAGCGGCGCGCGGCATCACGTCGTTGGAATAATCAATCTGCGGGTAGATTTTATCCGGGTCAACTTCGACGCGGGTGAGACGTGCCGGGGTGTTGAAAACCGCCTCTCCGAAACTGCGCGCGGGGATGTTGACCTGCACGTTCAAACGCTCGCCGGTCGCGGTCGTTCCCGCGACGTTCACGTTCGCATCAGCAGGGCCAGAGTTACGAAGCGCAGCCACCCATTGAGCGCCCTTCTGCTGCGGAAGACCAATTATTAAATCCGTGTCTGTCGGCTGGTCAAGCTCATAATCAAGCAGGGTTTTCAAGGCTTCTCCGCCACGCTCGATAATCACGGCGCGAAGAGAATTAAGGTTTAAGCCTTCAGGCTCGCTTGCGCCTTTTTGCAACGCCGCTCGCAGCACCGTCATCAGCGCATCGCGTCCGAGAGCGCGCTCGACGAGCCGCCAGACCATCGCGCCCTTGTTGGCAGTCGAATTGTAATAAGTGGAATCAAGGGGCAAGGTTCTTGAAAGCGGCGCATCACGCTTGGCGATGGTGGCGTAGGTCACGCGCTCGCGCGCTCTTTCAGCATTGGCTGCATCTTTCCCGAACTGCTTTTCCAGAAAGAGCGTCGCCAGAAACCTGGTTAGCCCTTCGCGCAACACACCAAAGCCTTCGCCGCGCACTGGCGCAATGCCGCCAACCCACATACGTGCGACGGCTTCGCTAATCAGCAAAGCACTGGCAGCATCAATTTTCGTGCGACGAAAAACCGCAGCATCGAGCAGCACCGTGCCCCCTTCGTTGAATCCAGCGCCGCGCCTGACGGCAACAAGTTTGATCGGAACGTCAGGCGCAGTGCCGAGCAGCCCCGCGTAAAATGTGCGCGCACTGGTGGCGAGCGCGATCAATTCATCGGCCTGCTTACGCTCTTCCGCCCCCGCGCCCTTCGGCATAAAGGCGCTTACGCCGTTAGCATCGCCCGAGCCATTGTTAACATCCCAGTTCCCTGCCAGAAAGAAGGGTTGGGCGTTCAACGTTTGATCGAAAGCGGGGCCATTGCCGCGCCCCGAAGAAACAACCTGTTGTTCGCTGCCCACGCCATTGATCGTCAAGCGAATCGGGGCGACATCCGCGCCACGCGGGGACGCGATACTGCTATGAACGGGATACCAGAAGGAGAGCGGAAGAAACTGGCTGCCCGCAGGTGAGAGCGCAGCGAGACCGGAGTTGTCAGCGACGGGCAAGCGATAATCCAGCGTAACACTGACGGAGGTATTCGGCGCAACTGGCGTCGGCAGCGTTATCCTCACCAACTGTAGCTCGTTGCGAATGTCTCCCGCGCGGAAGGTTGCCGTCGCATTGCCAATGCTCGCCGCCTTGATTTCCGCTTTTGGATTTATTCGCAAAGTGAGGCTTGAGCCTGCGCCGCGCCCTATGTTTCGCACCGTCAAAAGTGCGCGGGCGGTCAATGCACGATCATTTGCAGCCGGTACGCTGGCCGTGATGTCGAACTTCGTGACCTGCCATGCGGCGGTCGGTTCATCCTGCGCGACCGCTATCGAATAAATCAGGGAGATGAATAAGAGAATCAGAGAAGTGCGGAATATTTTCATAAGCTCAGAGATTACGAAATGAAGAGATTTCACGCAAAGGCGCAAGCGTCAGTGTGTGCCCTGCCCACGGCTTCGGCCAATTAACTCATGTATCTCGCGCAGCACGTTGAGCAGCGCGCCCATCCGCTCTAGCGGAAGCATGTTCGGGCCATCTGACGGCGCAGATTCGGGACGGTCGTGGACTTCCATAAAAACTGCGTCAACGCCGCACGCGACTCCGGCGCGGGCGAGCGGTTCGATGTACTCGGAAAGGCCGCCCGTTGCACTGCCCAATCCGCCCGGAAGCTGCAAAGAGTGCGTCACATCGAAAACGACGGGCACTCCGAACTCGCGCATGATCGGGAAAGAGCGCATGTCAACCACCAGATTGTTATAGCCGAAACTGACGCCGCGCTCTGTCAGCAGCAGCTTGCGACAACCTGCCGCCCGCGCTTTCTCCACAATGTTACGCGCATCCTGTGGAGCGAGAAACTGCCCCTTCTTGACATTGACCGCGCGCCCTGACTTCGCCGCCGCCGTAATTAAATCAGTCTGCCGCGAAAGGAAAGCAGGAATTTGGAGGATGTCAGCGACCTCCGCCACCTCCTCGACCTGAGAAACGTCGTGAATGTCCGTCACGACGGGCACACCGAGTTCTTCTTTCACGCGCCGGAGAACGTCCAGTCCAGCTGAAAGTCCATGCCCGCGAAAGCCTTTGATGGATGAACGGTTGGCTTTGTCGAATGAAGATTTATAAACGAAATCAAGCCCGGCATCTTTAGCCCGACGCGAGCACTCGCGTGCCATCATCATGGCGTGCTCAGTTGACTCGATGACGCACGGCCCGGCGAGGATAGTCAAACGACCGTCTCCGAAAGTCGCGTTGCCAACGCTGAATATATCCCTCTCCACTTATTCGCCTTTTTTCCCTGTGATAATCAAAACGGATTCTTAAATATTTTCTTCAGTTTATTCTTAGCTCTACCAAACACTGAAGGCTTCTTTGGCTGCGGTTGCGGATTGCTTACTCGTCGTGTCTCTCTGCTGCCGCGTGTCTGCCTCGTCCCGCTTCCTTTACCTCCTCCGGTGGAAGTTGTCCCAGCTTCGTCTTTAACCGCCAGGCTTCCCAGCGCTTCTCCTGCATCGCTGGCTACCGTGAGCTTCCCCGGTGGCCGGGTCGCAAAGACCGCGATGGTGGTCACGAGCAGCGAAACAACAACCAGGGAGATAAGAAGGATTCCCATCGGTCGAGTGAACCAACTGCGCCCGGATTCTTTCTTGCCAAAGAAAATCCTCATCCGCGCGACACCGGGCGGGCGACCGGGGATGCCTGCTGGCATAGCATAAGGATTAGGCGCTAATGGCTCGGGATACATTGCCGGGTATTGAGGGTAGTAACCATTATCCTGCGGCCTGACTTCCCCTACAAAGCCACCATGCGCGATCACATCAGGGTTAGCCGTCGGGTCAGGAGTCGCTACGGGGTTCGTGGCAGCAGCACGACTCTGTCGCAGCCGCTCGATGTCTATCACGAGACGGCCTGAGGGCGTCTCTGTCCCGGCGCTGCGTAAGGATTCAATGGTCGGGGCGCTCAGGCTATCGGCATGTTCAAGCCCGAGGCGCTCTGCAACTCCGTAAAGCTCCTGCCGAAATGCCTCGGCATCCTTCGGCCTATTATCTGCACTTTTTTCCAGCGCGTGCAGCACCACTTCTTCAAGCGCAATCGGAATCGTCGTGACGAATTCGCGTGGGCTGCGTGGCGGCTGAGAGGATTGCTTGATGGCGATGGCAAGCGGAGACGTGCCGTTGAAAGGGGTTGTGCCCGTCAACATCTCGTACAGAATAATGCCCATGCTGTAAACATCCGCCGCAGGCGTTAAGTGCGCGCCATCGCATTGCTCTGGCGACATGTAACGCGGCGTGCCGATCATTGCGCCGACCTGCGTCAACGTCTGCGGATCGTCATCATCGTCAAGAGCATCGGCGGCGAGCTTGGCGATGCCGAAGTCCAGTACCTTGATGAAGGGTGGCGCTTCTTTGCGCTGGACGACGAAGATATTCGCGGGCTTCAAATCGCGATGGATGACACCGGCATTATGCGCTGCGGCGACCGCTGAAGAGATTTGCAGCATGATGGAGACGGCGCGCGCCACGTCGAGCGGAGCTTCGCGCGCCAGCACCTCGCGCAGGGTGCGGCCTTCGAGAAGCTCCATCACGATGTAGACAAGGCCATCCGATGTGGTGCCGAAATCCGTGACCGTGACGGCGTTCGCATGTTGGAGGCGTCCGGCAGCACGCGCTTCGCGGCGAAAGCGCACTTGAGCCGCTTCGTCTTCCACGTAGCGCGGATTGAGAACCTTGACAGCGACGGGGCGATCAATCAGCAGATGCGCCGCACGGTAAACCGTTCCCATGCCGCCAGTGCCCAGACGCTTATCCAAACGGTATTTTTTGTCGAGCGTAATCCCAATCAGCGGGTCAACAGGACTATTCATCGCGACGGTTGAATCAGCCTGCAACGGCGCGCCATCTTCCGGGCACACTCTCACTTCGTCGGCGAAGCCCTGACCGCATGTGGAACAATGAAGCATAAAAGCAGTTACAAGTGATGAGTGACGAGTGACGAGTGACGAGTGACAAGTCACGACAGGATTCTAACTTGTCACTTGTCACTTGTCACTCGTCACTGCTTTCAATCGTCGCCTGCGATGCCCGCGCGCTCGTGATGAAGCGTTTCCGTCGCGTCCGGTTTTTCGATAGAAGTCTCATTTCGCAGACGATTCTCGTGGGCTGCCCGCACGAAAGAAGCGAAGAGGGGATGAGCCTTGAGGGGTTTTGATTTGTATTCGGGGTGAAACTGGCATCCGAGGAACCAGGGATGGACTTCGCGTGGCAATTCCGCAATTTCGACAAACTTGCCGTCGGCAGATTCGCCGCTAATAACCAACCCTTCACGCTCAAGCGTTTCGCGAAACTCCGGGTTGAACTCGTAGCGGTGGCGATGCCGCTCGCCAATCGTCTGAACACCACCATAGACCTCACGCGCCAGCGATCCATCGGCCAACTGGCATTCCCATTCGCCCAGACGCATCGTGCCGCCCAGTTCCTCTACATCAACCAGGTCGCGCAGCTTAAAGATGACGGGATAAGGCGTACTCGCATCAAACTCGGTCGAATCGGCGTCCTTCAAGCCGCAGACGTTGCGCGCGTACTCTATGCAGGCCGTCTGCATTCCGAGGCAGATGCCGAAGTAGGGCGTCTGAGTCTTGCGCGCGTAGGCGATGGCTTTAATCATGCCCGCGACACCGCGCTTGCCAAAGCCGCCGGGGACGAGAATAGCGTCGAAATCACGCAGGCGGTCTTCATAATCCTCATCCATCAAATCTTCCGATTCAATCCAGCGCACGCTCACACGCACGTTGTTGGCGACGCCGCCGTGCGTCAGCGCCTCGCGCAAAGATTTATAGGAATCTTCCAGCTCGACATACTTGCCCACGATGGCGATGGATGTTTCGCCCGCCAGCGGTTCTTTGATCGTATTGACCAGTTCGCGCCATTCGGCAAGGTCTGAGCGCGGGGCGCGCTCCGTGAGGTTGAGCGACGTGACGATTAAATCGTCCAACTCCTGCTCATGGAAAGCGAGCGGCACTTCGTAGATCGTCCCGACATCCAGCGCCGTAATGACGGCAGGCTCTTTGACGTTGCAGAAGAGGGCTATCTTCGAGCGGAGGTCGCGCGAGAGTTGGCGGTCAGAGCGGCAGAGGAGAATGTCAGGCGCAATGCCGATCTGCATCATATCGCGGACGGAATGCTGTGGGGGCTTGGTTTTCAATTCCCCGGCGGCGGCGATGTACGGCACGAGAGTGACGTGGATGAAGATGGCGTTTCCTCTGCCTTCTTCATTGCCCATCTGCCGAATGGCCTCGAGAAATGGCAGAGACTCGATATCGCCGACCGTGCCGCCGATC
>JACCVS010000622.1 GCA_013698055.1 Acidobacteriota bacterium | reverse complement strand
TCCATCAGCGTCAGCATCGCGGGACCCAGGATGGCGATGAACAGCACCGGAAAAAGAAAGCAAGCGAGCGGGAAGAGCAGTTTGACGGCGGCCTTCTGCGCGGCCTGCTCGGCGCGCTGGCGGCGCTTGGTGCGAAGTGAATCGGAGAAAATTCGCACGGCGCGGGCGATGGATGTGCCGAAGCGGTCGGCCTGAATCAACATCGCAACGAGGCTGCGGAGATCGTCAACGCCTGTGCGCTCGGCAAGATTACGCAGGGCTTCGTCGCGCTCGCGCCCCACCTTGATTTCCAGATTCGCCAGTTCAAACTCTTCGCTGATGTCGGGATGGACATCTTTCAGCTCATCGCTCACGCGCAGCATTGCGGCATTCAGGCCAAGTCCGGCTTCGATGGAGACGACCATCAAATCAAGCGCGTCTGCCAATCCCCAGCGCACGCGCTGCTTGCGGCTTTTAATCATTCGATCCAGCACGAAGCGCGGCAGAAAGAATCCGAGAATGAACGCGACGAGAAACCACATGAACGCGCTATTGAGCGGCCATGCCAGAAATGCGAATGTCAGAGCAACCGCGCCGGGAAACAGAACGAGCGAGGTCAACTGAATCGCCCGATAAATAATCGGCGCATTCGGCCCGCGAAAGCCCGCGTGCATCAGAATCTTTTGTAGCTTCTGGGCTTCGGCTGCCGAAGGTGGCGCGAGACGATGAAGCGGCGCTGCGATGCGTTCCGCCAGTTCCGTCACCGGACGATCTTCGTTGCTGACAACTGCGGCGGTCGCCGCCGAGTTCGTTTGACCGAGCTGCCTGAGCCGTTCAGTCACCGCGCTCTGCGGGCGATAAACCAGCCAGTAAAGAGCCATCACGCCGAACGTGATACAGACGAAAGTGGAAATGGTGATGATGAGCAACATAATAGTGGTTCGGTGGTCAGTGGTCAGTGAAATCAGCTTTTAACTGACCACTATTCACTAGATTTTTATTCTCAAAATCTTTCTCACAATGAGCATTCCTGAGATTTGCAGAAAGAGCGCGAGGTAAATCAGTTTGTGGCCTCGCGGGTCTTTCCAGAGGATGCTCATGTATTCGGGATTCATCGTGGTGACGGCGAGGGCGACGCCGACGGGCAGACCGCAGAGCAGCCATGCCGAAAGGCGCGAGCTGGTCGTCAGAGTTTTCAAATCGCCGAGGATGCGGAAACGCTCGCGGATCGTGTGCGCCACCTTTTCTAAAATCTCCGCCAGATTGCCGCCCGTTTCGCGCTGAATCATGATGGCTGTCACGCACAGACGAAGATCGAGGAGCGGAATGCGCTGCGTCAGATTCTCAAGCGCGAGCTTGAGCGAGAGACCGAAATTCTGCTCCTCGTAAGTCTTGCGAAACTCTTTGGAGATCGGCTCCGGCATCTCGACTGAAACCATGTGCAGGGCTTCCGAGAAGGCATGACCCGCGGACAGCGCGCGGCTCATCAATTCCAGAGCGTCGGGCAGGTGTTCGAGAAATTTGTCAAACCGCTTCTTGCGTTTCCAGAAGACGTGAATGAATGGAACGAGTGCGCCAGCCAAACCACCGCTCAGGATAATCAGCAGCGACATCGTCAGCATTGACGCGGCCAGACCCGCGAGCATCCCCGCCATCAATGAGAACATGAGAAGCCGCGTGACAGTGATTTCTATATCCGCCTGATCCAGCACGCGCTTGAACCTGGTCGCGGCCTGTAGTTGAATCAGTGTGCGATTCACCCACGGAATCTCGCTCATCAATTCCTGCCGCGCGAGTAGGACTTCAACATCATCTGTATGTGCCGAAGTCATCAGGGCTTCGGTCAGACGTTGTTGCAGGCGTGTGCGCTTTGCGTCCGAGCCGCGCGTCGCCAACAAGTAAGCGAAGAGCACCAGAAACAAGCAGAAGATGAAAACTAAGAAGGAGGTCAACATTGTCGTTTATATCTCTTCGAGAATCGCTCTCGGAAGTGTCAGCCCGTAGGCTTTGAGTTTTTCCGCGAAGCGCGGACGAATACCTGTCGGGCGGAAACGGCCTATGACCTTGCCGCTCGGGTCAATCCCTGTGCGCTCGTACTGGAAGATTTCCTGCATCGTGATCATCTCCCCTTCCATCCCAGTAATTTCCGAGATTGAAGTGACGCGGCGCGTGCCGTCAGAAAGACGGGCGACTTGCAAAACGATGTCGAGCGCGGAAGCGATTTGCTGGCGCATGGCGCGCTCAGAAAGGCGCATCCCGGTCATCTGAATCATCGTCTCAAGACGGGAGAGAGCGTCGCGTGGGGTGTTGGCGTGAACTGTCGTCAAACTCCCGTCATGGCCGGTGTTCATCGCTTGCAGCATGTCAATCGCCTCGCCGCCGCGCACCTCACCGATGACGATGCGGTCGGGACGCATACGCAGGGCGTTTTTGACGAGGTCGCGCTGGGTGACTTCGCCGCGACCTTCGATATTAGGAGGGCGCGTCTCAAGCCGAACGACGTGTGGCTGCTGCAATTGCAACTCGGCGGAGTCTTCGATGGTGACGATGCGCTCGCCTTCCGGGATATAGGCCGAGAGCGCGTTGAGCAGCGTGGTTTTCCCCGCGCCCGTGCCGCCGGAGATGAGCAAGTTGAGACGCGCATTGACGCACATCTCCATCATCTCTGCGATCTCTTTTGTCAGTGCATGATTCTCAATCAAGGCGCTCATCCTGAGCGGCTCGGTTCCGAAGCGGCGAATGGAAAGCACCGGGCCGTCAATCGAGAGCGGCGGAATAATCGCGTTGACGCGTGAGCCGTCTGCGAGGCGCGCATCCACCATCGGAGATGATTCGTCGATGCGGCGGCCAACGGATGAAACGATGCGCTCGATGACGCGCATCAAATGCTCGTCGTCTTTGAAAGCGACTTCGGTAGCTTCGAGCTTGCCGCGGCGCTCGATGTAAATCTTGCGATGCGAGTTGACGAGAATGTCCGAGATCGTCGGGTCGGCCAGAAGCGGCTCAAGCGGCCCCAGACCGAAAAGCTCGTGGCGAACTTCGTTGACCACGCGCTCGCGCTCCGTCGCCGAGAGCGGCATCGCCTCGGTCGCCAGGACACCTTCGGCCAGGCGCGATACTTCGACATAAATCTGTTCGGGAGACATCGCACCGAGCTTCGTCAAATCCATCCGATTGATGAGCGCGCGATGAAGCCGCGACTTCATCTCCTGAAACGAGCGCTGACCGTTGGCTGCGTCCTCGGAGGCCGCAAAAGCCGCGCTCGGCTGGTTGGTTTCTCTGATTAATCTTTCGCGTAATGCCATGATGAATTTTTCCGTATCTCGCCTTAAATTTTGCTCAACGTTGTCTGCATATCGAGGTTCTGTTGCGCGCCGTTGCTATTGCGCTTGAAAAGACCGCTCCAAATTTTTCGGCGTTGCGGTTGCTCCTCTACGGTCTGCGCGGACTGGCCGATGATGGCGGCCACGATGCGCTTAATCTCGACCGTGATTTTTGATGAAGGCTCCGATAGAACGAGCGGCTGTCCGAGATTGATGGACGTGACAGCCATTTGATAATCGCTCGTCACATAGCCAGCGACTTTCTCTTTCAGGAACCGCTCGACCTGTTGCAGATCGAGATCAATCTGCTTGCTCCAGCGATTGACGACGATGCGGACTTTCTTGCGCGAGTAACCGAGCCGGTCGAAGATTTCCAGCGCACGTTGCGCGCTGCGAATCGCCGGGATGTCGAGGGTGAGGACAAGCACGATGTCATCAGCCTGATCAAGGGCGGCGAGCGTGATTGAATCGAAGGTGTGCTGCGGGTCGAGCACAACGTAATCATAACTTTCGCGCACTCGCTCCAATGCCTCGAAGACGTGCTCAGGCTTGATGTCATCCGCTGAATCCGCTTCGCGCGGCGCGGCGAGCAGAGAGAGTCTTGATGAGTGCGGCGTGACGTAGCTCGTGAGCAGCGCGTCGTCCATGCGAACACGATTCTCGACCATGTCAGCGATGGAATATTTCGGCTCGACGCCCAGAAAGAGCGGGAGATCGCCCGCCTGCAAGTTGAGATCAACGAGCATCGTCGGCGCATTCAACGCGGCGGCGATGTTTGTTGCGATAAAGGATGTGCCGCAGCCCCCTTTGCTGGAAAAGACCGCGATCATGCGACCTTTCTTCTTCGGTGCGATCTTCTGCCCGGCGCAAAATTCCGCCGTGCTGTCGAGCACGGTCTTGAATTCATCGCTGGTAACGGGGAGTCGCAGAAACTCACGCGCTCCGGCTCGCATACTGCGCAGGATAAGATCGGGCGAAGCGTTGCGTGCGGCTGAGATGATCGCTATCTGGGGGCTTTCGATTGAGAGCTTTTCAATCATCTTCAGCGCCTGCTCAGAGTTTGCCGCCGACAGCGTGATGACGACCGCGCTCGGGTGCAGATTTTTAATCTCCGCAGAAACCTGCTCGGCATCGTCACCACCCGCCAGCAGGCGCGCGCGCGCATCGGTAGCAAGGGCAGCACGAATCTCCTTGAAGGTATCAAGGCCGGTGCTCAAGACAACGAATGAGAGTGGCTGGTTCATAATTAAGTGGTCGGTGGCCGGTGGTCAGCGGTCAGCAAATGGGTGGTCAGCCTTCAGTGTTCTTAACTGGCCACTGACCACTAGCCGCTATAAGTTAGGCGGAACGAGTCCCGCGTTTTCGCCCGTCAGCGTCGTGCTGTAGTTGGGCATCGAAATGGTCGTGCCGATGATGGGGATGACGAATTGAAATTGGTAATTCGTGATGCTCACCGAAACTGTTCCCGCCCCGAGTCCGA
>JACCVS010000729.1 GCA_013698055.1 Acidobacteriota bacterium | reverse complement strand
GTCGAGTGCTTCGTCGAGGTTGAGCGCGAGCCGGTCACAATAACCGCCGCGCACGCGCCGCTCGATGCGCGCCTGGTCAACGTCTATGCCGAGAAAGACCGCGCCGTTTAGCGTAGCCGCGAGCGGCTGCGCGCCGCCCATCCCGCCCATGCCGCCGGAGACGACGAAGCGTCCTGAGAGGCTGCCGCCAAAGTGACGGTCCGCCATCGCTGCGAACGTCTCGAACGTGCCCTGCACGATGCCCTGCGTGCCGATGTAAATCCAACTGCCCGCCGTCATCTGCCCGTACATCATCAAGCCCTTGCGTTCAAGCTCGTGGAAGTTCTCCCAGTTAGCCCACGCGCCGAGGAGGTTCGAGTTGGCGATAAGCACGCGCGGCGCATAATCGTGCGTGCGAAAGACCGCGATGGGTTTGCCCGATTGCACGAGCAGTGTCTCGTCATTATCAAGCGATTGAAGCTCACGCACAATCGCGTCGAACGAGGCCCAGTTTCGCGCCGCTTTGCCCGCGCCGCCGTAAACGACGAGGTCTTCGGGGCGCTCTGCCACATCAGGGTCCAGGTTGTTCATCAGGCAGCGCAACGCCGCTTCCTGATGCCAGCCCTTGCAATTGAGTTTCGCGCCGCGCGGCGCACGTACCACTCTTGTCATGGGTTCAATGTAGAAGCCGGGGCATTACTCCGCTGTTTCGACAAAGTGAATTAAGATTAGATGGCCTTGAACCAGTGCGGTGCAACACCACGTTCTCTCAAGATCATCAATTGCTGTGGGGACCTCGTTATGCAATTCCTGGATAAGTCTTTCTTTTGACTTATCGCCCATTCCTTGAATCGAAGCGGGGTCTAACCTCTTCATCCACACTTTTATTGCCTTTGATGGTGAAGAAGCGCGTATCTGCGAGAGATACGTGCCTCCTCTGTAATCCAGGAAAAAAGTGTAGAGCGGCATTGGTAGTCCCTATGTTACTTCAACGCACTGCCAGCGCCCGGTACTGACTGTTTCATTATTCGCCAGAGCTTCCCCAGAGACGGCTCAAAAAGCCGCCCGTCTCGCGTTTCGACAGTTGCTCTAATTCTCCGGCATCGAGCCAGACGCCGCCGCAAGTATTGCAGACATCAATCTCCACTTTTTCGACGACGACTCCTTCGAGCGTACCATCGCACTTGGGACATTGAAGCGCGGAGGCTGCCGCTACTTTTGCCTGCTCTTCAGCAGACATCTTAGCGCGCAGCTTTTCAATCGCCTCTCTCTCCTTGCGCCGGAAATATTCATCTTCCAGCGCCTTCCCACGTTCATCCATCGCGTTCGACATAATTCAACCTTTCTATGTTCTGATTGATGAGCTACGCCGCAAGAGCGCTTTCGATGAACGCTTCATAGGCGCGGCCAGTTTTTTGAATCCGTAATTAAATAACAGAAAAGAGAACAAAGCGCGAGCGCACTTCAAATCTCAAACTTGCCCTGTCGGACGGCTTCGGCAATCTGCTGAATATCGGAAGAGAGTGCGCGGTCGCGCGTGAGGCGAGGCACGCTTTCTCGCACGACCTCATACGCTCGCTGGACGCCTCGTCCGGGTTTCACAGGCTCACGGTATTCGAGACCTTCGGCGGCGGCGAGCAATTCAATGGCGACCGTAAGCTCTGCATTTTCGACGATTGAGCGCAGCTTGGTCGCAGCCGTCATGCCCATCGAGACGTGATCCTCTTTGCCGCCGTCCGTCGGGACGTTATCAATGCTCGCCGGGTGCGCCAGCACTCGCGCTTCACACAGGAGCGCGGCGGCTGTCACCTGCGCCATCATAAAGCCGGACGAGATGCCGGGCTGTGAGGTCAGGAACGGCGGCAAGCCCTCGTTCGTGTCCGGGTTGACGAGACGATCAATGCGCCGCTCGGTGATGCTCATCAAATCAGTCACAGCCATCGCGGCGTAATCGAAAGCAAGGGCGAGCGGCGCTCCGTGAAAGTTGCCACCTGATAAAATCTCCTGCTCATTGGCAAAGACGAGCGGGTTGTCCGTCGCGCTGCCGGATTCTATTTCGACTATTTCGCGCGCGTGATTAAGCGCACCGCGCACCGCGCCGTGAACCTGCGGCATACAGCGCAAAGAATAAGCGTCCTGCACTCGCGGATCGTTTTCGAGGTGCGATGCTCTGATCTCGCTCTCACTCAGGAGTTCGCGCAGATGCCTCGCCACTTCGATTTGTCCCGGATGCGGGCGCGCAGCGTGAATGCGCTCGTCGAAGGCGACGGGCGTGCCGCGCAAGGCTTCTAAAGTCATCGCGCCTGCAACATCCGCAGCATGAGCCAGAGTCTCGGCACGATGAAGAGCAAGAGAGCCGACCGCACCCATCGCCTGCGTACCGTTGAGAAGTGCGAGACCTTCTTTGGCTTCAAGATCAATAGGCTCGATTCGCACGCGTTTGAGGGCGTCAATGCTCGCCATCCGCTCGCCTTTGTAAAACGCTTCGCCTTCGCCGATGACGGTCAACGCCAGATGCGCCAGCGGTGCGAGATCACCGCTCGCCCCGACAGAGCCTTTCTCTGGAATGAGGGGATGAACGCCGCGCTCAAGCATCAAAAGCAGCGTCTCGATAATCACAGGCCGCGCGCCGCTGTATCCAAGGGCTAAAACATTTGCCCGCAGAAGCAGCATCGCGCGCGTCTCTGCTTCCGAGAGCGCAGGGCCGACGCCGCACGCATGGCTGCGAACCAGATTAAGCTGCAACTGCCGCAGTTCCGACGGCGCAATCGTGATGTCAGAGAGTTTTCCAAAGCCCGTGTTAACGCCGTACACAACGCGATTCGATTCCGTGATCTGCTCAACCACGCGCCGCGACTCAAGCACACGCTCACGCGCTAACAGCGAGAGTGCGACTTGCTCCGCTCCGCGCGCTACCCCGACAATCTGTTCTAGCGAAAGCGTCTGGCCGGAAAGCTCAAGCATAAAAATAGGGAGTGGAGGTCAGGGGTCGGTAAGAGGTTTTAACAGGCCCCTGACCCCTACTTAACAATCGTTTCTTCCGTCACGGGTTTTTTGTCTGGCGTCTCTGAGATGTCTATGCGCTTGAAATCGCCGGAGAGAGTGCCGCTGCTGCTGGTTGCGCGAACGCGGTGGCGCGCCTGTTTAGCGCGGCGTGTGGCGGCGGAGCGTGTGCCCGACGCCGCGCGCTTCAAACCTGGAATGCGCGTGAAGCTGCGGAGCGAAAATTCGTGGCGCGGCAGCACTTCACCCGTCGCTTCGCGCAAACGCACGGTGGCGATGGCAAAGATGAATATTCCCAGGTTGAAGATGACTCCGGCCAGAAAAACACCCGACCCGGGAACGCTTCCGATACTCGCGCGCTCCAGAAATTGATCAAATGAAATCGCAGGCTTGGGATGAAGATAAACTTTCAGATTCCAGCTCATTG
>JACCVS010000724.1 GCA_013698055.1 Acidobacteriota bacterium | reverse complement strand
TGGCGCGATTCATGCCCGAACCGCTTTGCCACCAAGTCAACACGATGTCGCCCTTCTTCGCGGTTGCGCCTGCCGGAATCGGCACTATATAAGCGTTCGGCACTTTCCTTGCCTCTGACATAAATTTGACTTCTGACATCTCTTTGTCGGGCGCGGACATTGTTTGCTGATACCAGATCATCGTGGTTTTGTCCGTGCCGTTGACGTTGGCTTGCTGGAGCCAGATGTACGACGGCACAAGCACGACTTCGCCTGCTTTGGCGGTGGTTTCAACTGCCGGAAAATCTTTGAACGGAAACGTCGCTTGATAATTCGGGTCAATCGAAGGCGTGGGCGTGGCCGCCGACGTATTGCCGGTCGTGTTCGCTGTGTTGGCGCTCGCCGTGTTGGTGTTCGCCGTGTCGGTGTTCCCGGCTGTGTTTGTATTCTCTTCGGTCTTCGAGCAAGCCGTTATTATCAGGCACAGCGCAAAGATGAAAGATAACCTTTTCATTTTCGTTCTCTCCTTCTTTACGATTTCATCAGACGACCGTAACCTAAAACGGTTGTCATCTTGTTGGGCGACTCGTTGTCCAGAACGACCCAGACGCGCCCCAGTCGCGGATCAACTTTCGTGACCACTGCCGCCGCCAGAACAAAGCCTAGCTCGGCGCGGACTTTATCTCCGGGCTTGACGTTAATAACGAATGGCATCGGCTTGCAATCTTTCTTGTCAAAGGTCTTGAATTGCCCGGTTGCTTCTTGCGCTAAGATTTTTTCCCCGGAGGTGCTAAGCACTTTATAGACCTTGTCGTAATATCCGTCCTTGACGTAAAAGCTCGTGCCCGGCGCATAGTCGCCGCTAATTTTGACGAAGGTGTTCGCCTCAAGCTTCCGCTCCAGCGAATTGTACTCCGTCGGTGTTTCGGGATAAGTATAGTCGAGCATAGCGACCGTGGGCTTGGTCGGGTCTGCGTCCTCTATGACGAGCGCGCGCTGCATTCCGAAAGCCCCGATTGCGGCCAGCACGATGTCGCCCTTCTTGGCTGTCTGTCCGGCGGGAATCGGAATGATGAACTGGTTGGGAATTTTTACCTTTTCACTGCCGAGCGAGACTTCGGATAATTCCGCGCCCGGCGTCTCCATCTTCCATTGCTGAAGCGGCCCGAACACAGCGTCCAGACCCTTGAGCGAAGCGTCCGCGACGGTCTTGTATTCGGGAGCGATCACAAAATCGCCGACCTTCGCGCTCATCTGCGTTGCCGGAAAATCAGCGACCGGAAACTTAACCGGCGCGCTTGAGTTCGCGGGCGCGGACGAGTTTGCGTTTGGCGTCGTCGTGTTCGTCGTGCTGCTCGTGGTTGTGTTGGAATTTGCGTTCGCGGTTGTGCTTTCATTCGACGCGCTTTGTTGACACGCGCTCGCAACACACAACGCGCCGAGCGCGATCATTAACAATAACTTTTTCATTTTCTTTCTCTCCTTCAATCCAGCCATCAGAAAAATCAAGGTACACTATTAGAAACTTTATTTCGGCATCAGTATCTTTGCTGTGAAGGTTCCCTTGACGGCGATTTTGTCTCCGTAGGCCACATCAACTTCGCCGGTCACAGTATCGCCGTTGGCGCCCGTGATCTTGACAGTGCCTTTGCGTTCCGTCAGTGGGGCTTCATGTGCATAGGAATCAATTACTCTGCTGCCGTCGTGAGTTTTAATCAAAGTATCGCCCACGCCGCCTCCTGTTTTGGCGTCAAAAGACTCGATTGTCACCGGCGCACTGATATCCGTGCCCGGTTTGCGGAAAAGCTCAAAGCTCAGGCGCACATCTTCCGGCGAGGCAAGCGGCTTATTGATGTCGTCTTCGGTCGAGATTTCGACATTGGCTAGATAGAGCCAGTAATAGGAATCTGCAAGATCGCCGTTTCTCCGCACAACGACCTCAAACCTTCCGCGCTTGGTCTCAACTGTTCGACTCTTGCCGTACAACGTGATGTCTAATTTCGAGGGTACGCTGGCCGCGCCACTTGTTGATTTTGAGTCGGAGTTAGAACCCGTGCCTGCGCCGCCACCGCAAGCCACAAAAATCAGACAGGCGCAAATAACGATTAGAAGCTTCTTTATTTTTGATTTCTCCTTCAGCATTTCCAGCGCGTCGCTTTGAAAGTGGCCGTTTCCTCTCGCACAGATTCAAACAATTTCCCGCTCAATTTTCTCTCCAAAGTTAGTTTGTAACTTTGAAATTTATTGTGCGTTTGCCCGGATAGGGCGCCGGAGTTATGACAAAAAGGTAGTCTCCGCTTTGCGTCAAAGCATCTGGACTCCAAGTGTCAATCGAGGGTTCTTCGCCTTCTCTTTTGTCCGGGTAATAAAATGTGATCGTACACCCGATAGCTTCGACTTCAAGACGTTGACCTGCCTTCATGTTCAGCAGAAAAGATTTTCTTTCAGATTTTGTTTTGAACGAGACCGGAAAGCTCGCCGAATTTGCACCCGCAGCAAATTGAACTCTTTTTGCCGAACTCGCCAAAGCCGCGTAGCCAGATGTGCCGCCGTCGCACGACTCAAAATCAGCGAAGCGAACTTCGTACCTATTCGTCTGATAGTTTTTGCCACGGAATTTGATTCGCAAGGATTCTTTGCTGCCGGACTTCGAGAGCGTCCAAATCAAACTCTTCATCTCCGAGGGCGCGACATCAGGCGGCCTGTCACCGACAAAGGCGACGGTCAAGATATTACCCTTGAGCGTTCCGCTAAATTCGTATGTTGCGACGTGTTGAAGGTTGGCGTCGTCAGCGTCCACGACCGAGAATGTTCCCGTCACCTCGCTACCCTCAATTGTAAAATTGACTGTGCGCTCTCCCTGCAACCAATCGGCGCGGAAACATTTCGAGACGCTTTGCGCGTTTGCCAACGAACCCGCTCCCCAAAAAATACAGACCAGATAAATCACCGAAAGTTTTTTCATGACCGCGAGACCTTTCGTCTTGAGAAAACGTCCTTGGGTTTCTTGCTTTAGCAAACTATGTTTTCAAATCAGCCGCCTGTGAACGAGACGCAGCATTCTCGCGTCTTAGGAAACACTTTCTTAAAGCGTCGAGTTCCCCGACATGTTGCCGTCAACGGCAAATCTGAATTCGAGACGTTTGAAATTCTTTTTCGTTCTCCTCATTCCAGGTGGCAGTTGAATCCACAGCGTAACGATTGTTTCTCCGTTTCCCGCGGTAACGGTTCGCGGCAGCTGAAATTCGCTGTCATTCAAATCTTTATCTTTCGTATAAACCACCCTGGAAAATGCCAGCAGACCTTTTGTCACCCAGAAATCCGCTAACATTTCGCGTTCTCTTTGCGGTGCCTTTTCCCAACCGAGCGCATCAAGGACAGTTTTTGAAAGGGTCGCATCGTTTCTTTCAAAATAGCGTGAAGCTACCATGACACCCTTAAAATGGCA
>JACCVS010000697.1 GCA_013698055.1 Acidobacteriota bacterium | reverse complement strand
GAGCCGCGCCCGTTCGTCTATTTGCCGTTCGCGCAGCGCGACGGCCAAGGATTCAACTTGCGGATGGTACTCCACGCGCGCTCTGGTCTGGGCGCAGGCGAGACATACGCGGCAATTCGCCGCGAGGTCGCGCTGATTGACAAGAATATCCCACTACAGGAGCCGATGCCAATCAGCGAGTACATGAAATTCTCGCTCCTGCCGCAACGCATCATGACGGGAGTCGCAGTCGTCTTCGGCCTCACGGGTTTGTTGCTCGCAGGGCTTGGCATCTTCGGCATGGTGAGCTACTCGGTCGCGCAGCGCACGCACGAGATTGGCGTCCGCATGGCGCTCGGCGCGCGGAGCGGGGACGTGCTCAAGTTAATTTTGCGGCAGGGCCTGCGCGTCACGCTGACCGGCGTCGTCGCCGGTCTGGCGGGCGCGTTCGCAGTGACGCGACTTTTGGAGAGTCTCCTCTTCGGCGTGAGCGCGACTGACGCGGGTGTGTTTGCCGGCGTCTCGCTGTTGCTGGCTCTCGTCGCGATGATGGCGAGTTATATCCCGGCGCGGCGCGCGACGAAGGTTGATCCGCTTGTGGCGCTGAGGCACGAGTAAAAATGTGGATAAACGAGGAACGATGAAAGACACGCAGGCTTCGGCCTCCGCCGTTCGTCGCGTCTCGCATATCTCTTTTCGTCGGTCATTTCAGATTGGTGGTTAAATAATGGCGTTCTGGCAAGACATCAGGTACGGCGCGCGAATGCTGCTAAAGAGTCCGGGTTTCACGTTCGTCGCGGTGCTTGCGCTGGCTTTAGGGATCGGCGCGAACACGGCGATCTTTTCGGTCGTCAACGGGGTGCTGTTGCGTCCGCTGCCATTCCCCGAAGCGGAGCGGTTAGTCTGGTTCGACGGCGTCAACCAGGCGAGCGGAGTCACGGAGAGCAGCCTTGCAATGCCGGACTTCCTCGACTGGCAAAAGCAGGCGGACAGTTTTGAGAGCGTAACGGCTTTCGTCCAGGGCAACGCAATCCTGTCGAGCGAGGACGCGGAACCGGAGCGCGTGCCGCGCGGCGCGGTGACGGCGAGCTTCTTTACGACGGTCGGCGTTGGCCCGGCGCTGGGCCGCGCGCTGACGCCCGCAGACGAGGTGACGGGCAGCGAGCCGGTCGCCGTGCTGGGTCATGGCTTGTGGCAGCGCCGCTTCGGCGCTAACCCGAATGTCGTCGGGAGTAAATTTGTGATGAGCGGCAGGAACGTCACGGTCGTCGGCGTGATGCCCGTCGGATTCGATTACCCGGGGCGCGCGCAAGTGTGGTCGCCGCTGAAAACCGATGCGGCTGACGAGCGACGCGACAACCGGTATTTGCAGGTGATGGGACGGCTCAAGCCGACGTTTGTTCTCGCGCAGGCGCAAGCGCAGATAGACACGCTCAGCGGTCGTTTAGGGCAGCAATACCCGGAGACGAACGGCGGGTGGTCAGCGCGGCTGACGAACTTGCAGGAACGGACGACGAGCGGCATCCGCACCTCGCTGCTGTTGCTGCTCGGCGCGGTCGGGTTCGTGCTTTTGATCGCGTGCGCCAACGTCGCTAACTTACTTCTCGCTCGCGCGGCGTCGCGGCGCAAGGAGATCGCGTTGCGCACGGCGCTCGGAGCCGGGCGCCTGCGCGTCGTTCGCCAATTGCTGACGGAGAGTTTGTTACTCGCTTGCCTTGGCGGCGTGGCCGGGCTGGCGCTCAGTCTGTTCTTAACAGATGTGCTGGTCGCGATCAGTCCCGCCGACATCCCGCGCCTTGATGAGGTCGGGTTGGACGCGCGTGTGCTCGGCTTCACGGCGGGGGTGATCGGTCTGGTCGGATTGCTGTTCGGGTTAGCACCGGCGCTCCAAGCCTCAAAGACTGACCTCAATGATGTGTTGAAAGAGGGCGGGCGCGGTGGGACCGAAGGGCGCGGGCGCAACCGTGTGCGCGCGCTGTTGGTCGTCTCGGAGGTTGCGCTGTCGGTGCTGCTCCTCATCGGCGCTGGCCTGCTGATTAAAAGTTTCGTGTTGCTGCGCGACGTGAACCCCGGATTCGATCCCCACAACGTTCTGACGTTGCGCATCAGCCTGCCAGCGGCGCGTTACTCGGAGCCGAAGCTACAGGCGAACTTCAACCGCGAGCTGACGGAGCGCGGCAGGGAACTGCCCGGCGGCGAGGCGGTGGGGGCGACGGTGAGCCTTCCACTCGGCGGGAGCAACTTCTCCGTCGGTCGCTCGTTCATCCCCGAAGGACGCCCGCTCGCCACCGAAGAATCTCAAGACTCGGACTATTTCGTTGCCACGCCCGACTACTTTAAGACGATGCGGATTCCTGTTAAGGCCGGTCGCCTCTTCACGGAGCGCGACACTACTGAGACTCCGCCCGTCGTCGTCGTCAACGAGACTCTCGCCCGGCGCTTCTTTCCCGGACAAGACCCCATCGGCAAGCGGCTCACCGTGTGGCGCGACGAGAAGTTTGCGCGCGAGATCGTCGGTGTCGTCGGCGACGTGAAATCCACGCAGCTCGACGCGGAGACAGGCTCGCAAATCTACGTGCCTTACGCACAGGACGCGACGTGGGGCGGTCTCTCGCTCGCCGTTCGCACGACAGGTGGGCCGGAGGCGCTTGCTGCTTCAGTGCGCGGTGCGGTGCTCGCGATTGACAAAAACCAACCCGTCCACGACATCAAGACCATGAACGACGTGGTCTCCGCATCGGTCGCGGGCAACCGGCTCGTCGTGCTGCTCTTCGGCGTCTTCGCGCTGTTCGCACTGTTGCTCGCGGCGGTCGGCATCTATGGCGTGATCGCCTACTCGGTCGCGCAGCGCACGCACGAGATCGGCATCCGTATGGCTCTGGGCGCGCAAAAGACGGACGTGCTCCGCCTCGTCGTTGGGCAGGGCATGAGGCTCGTGGCTTCCGGCGTCGCGCTGGGTTTAATCGGAGCATTCGTCGTGACGCGCCTGCTCGCCAGTCTGCTCTACGGCGTCAGCACGACCGACCCGCTTGTTTACGCGGGCGTCGCCGTGTTGCTCACGATGATCGCGCTGCTTGCGTGCTACGTTCCGGCACGGCGCGCGACAAAGGTTGATCCGATGATTGCGCTGAGATACGAATAAGAGGCTCAGCATTATTTGAAGGGGGATTTTAGAGATGTTCAAACGAATTGCATTCTCAATCGCACTGTTGCTGCCGGCGCTCGGCCTCACCGGTTTAGATAACACTGTCCGCGCGCAGCAAAGCCAGGATCGCTCAGCGTGGACGTGGAATCGTTCAGACGACGGAATGAGGATGGAAGTAAAAGTCGAGGGCAAGGTCGAGTTTATGGACGATTACTCCGACGTGCAGCAAATTCCCGATGATGGAGCGCTCCGCGTCCAGGAAGAGCGCACCGCGGTGGCGAAGAGATACGTCGTGACCCGCGGGGCAGACGGCCAACTCCGGCGATCCTTTACGGTCAACGGCGAGGCGAGGGCACTCGACACCGAGGCTCGTGAATGGCTGCGGGGGGTGCTGCTCGTGGCGGCGCGGCAAGGTGGGCTGGACGCGCGCACGCGCGTCAGACGGATTCTCCACCGTAGTGGCACGCAGGGGCTAATCGAGGAAATCTCTCACATCAAAGGCGACTATCCGCGGCGCATTTACTTCGAGGAGCTGCTGAAAGTCGAGGGCCTTGAAGCCGCGGCTTTGACGACTGCGATGCGTGGGGCTTCCAGGCAAATTTCCAGCGACTACGAGCGGGCGCAATTGTTGCTGCATGTCGCGGACATTTATCTCAAAAGGAGCGAGCTGCTACCAATCTATTTTGAGGCGGCTGACCGGATCAACTCGGATTACGAGCATCGGCGCGTGCTGTCGGCGGCGCTCAGGAAGAACAAGCTCGGACAGGAAGCACTGCTCAAGATGCTGAAATCATCGTCCGTCATCAAGTCCGATTACGAGAAGGCGACGTTCCTCATTGAGGCGGCGCAACTCTTCGCTGGCGAGACACGCTTGCGTCCGGCCTTTCTCGAAGTCGTCGAGACGATCAATTCCGATCATGAGCGTGGCCGCGTGCTGTCGAATCTGGCTAAGAAAAATATCCTGAACTGAACCGTCAAGGCACGACTTTCAAGCGAGGTGAGAGATGGGAAGTTTATTACAAGACGTTCGCTACGGTGTGCGGATGCTGCTCAAACAGCCGGGCTTCACGTTGATCGCGGTGATAGCGCTGGCAATCGGCGTCGGCGCGAACACGACGATCTTCAGCTTCGTTAACGGCCTCGTGCTGCGTCCGATCCAGGGCGTGAAAGAGCCGGAGCGTCTCGCCGCCGTCTACACGAGCGATTACGACAGCGGGATTTACGGCGCATCGTCGTATCCCGACTACGTGGACTTCCGCAATCAGGCGGACGCCTTCGAGGCGTTGGCCGCATACGGAGAGACGGTGATGAGCCTGACGGGAGTGGACGAGGCGGAGCGTCTGCGTGGTGCTTACGTCACCGGCAACTACTTCGACGTGCTCGGCGTCGGAGCGCGCCTCGGGCGCACGCTGCAACCTGCGGACGACGTGACGCCGGGCGCGCACCCCGTCGTCGTCATCAGTCACAGCGTGTGGCAGCGTCGTTTCGGTGCCGACCCCGGCGTCGTCGGCAAGGGGTTGGCACTCGACGGGGTTCAGTACACCGTCGTCGGCGTGACCGCTGAGAGCTTTCGCGGCTTGCGGCTCGGCCAACCGCCGGAATTCTGGATACCGATGATGATGGAACCAGTCAACACGCTCAGCAAGCGGGGCAACCGGGGGGTGGGAATCACGGGGCGGCTCAAGATGGGAGTGACGCCGGAACAGGCCCAGTCCCAGCTAACGACCATTGCGACGCGGCTCGCTGAGGCTTATCCCGAAACTAACCTCGGCACGTTGGAGAGGCCGAAGGAACCGCGCCCCGTCACAGCCCTGCGCGAATCGCGCATCGGTCCGGCGGCGCAAAGGAACATCTGGTTTGTGTCGCTGCTGCTTTTCGGCGTCGTGGGATTGGTGCTTTTAATCGCGTGCGCGAACGTGGCGAATTTAACGTTAGCCCGCGCTTCTGCGCGGCGGCGCGAGATCGCGGTGCGGCTGGCGCTCGGCGCGAGTCGTTGGCGGCTGGTGCGGCAGCTTTTGACCGAGAGCACGATGCTGGCACTCGTCGGCGGCGGGGCCGGTTTGTTTGTGGCGCTCTGGGTGGTTGACCTGCTGCCTTCCTTCTTCCCACCCGAAGAGTTGGGCGGAATTGACCTCAGCCTCGACTGGCGCGTGCTCGCTTTCAGTTTCTCAGTTTCTGTTCTGACTGGTCTGCTGTTCGGCCTCGTGCCTGCGCTTCAGGCTTCGCGGCCCGATCTGGTGCCATCCCTGAAAGAAGACGCGGGCGGAAGTGGCTACGGGCCGCGCCACCTCAGTTTGCGGAACGGGCTGGTCATCGCACAGCTAGCCATGTCGCTCGTCCTCCTCATCGGTGCTGGCCTGTTCCTGCGGAGCTTAAGCCAAGCCGTCGCGTTTGATCCCGGCTTCACAACGCAGAACCTTCTTCTCGCGTCGCTTGAGACGCGCGGCGCGAAATTGAGCAAAGAGCAGGGGCAAGCTTTTTACCAGCAGGCGATGGAGCGCGTCGGCGCTTTGCCCGGAGTGAGCGCGGTTAGCCTGACGGGCAACGTTCCGATCAGCGGCGGCGGGTCACGACGCACTGTCGAGATGGAGGGATACCAGCCGCAGCCGAATGAGAGCACCGAATTGAACTTCAATGTCGTCGGTTCCGCTTACTTCAACACGATGAACATATCCGTGGTGGCGGGGCGCGATTTCAATTCGCAAGACCGGGAGGGCAGCCCCGGCGTCGTCATCATTAACGAAGAACTCGCGCACCGCTACTTCCCCGGACAGAACGCCGTCGGCAAGCGTATGCGGCTCGATTCGGAACTGCCATTTGCCGAAATCGTGGGCATTGTGCGCAACGCCAAGTACCGCGATTTGCGCGAAGACACATTGCCGTTCATCTACGTTCCTTTAGCGCAGGAGTATCGCCCCGGCATGACACTGCTGGTTCGCACGACTATTGATCCGGCGACGGTGCTGCCGTCGGTGCGTAGCGAGATTCACTCGCTCAACAGGGACGTGCCAATCTATGCCGTCAAGACGATGACCGAGCATATCGGTGCCGCGCTGGCCCCCGACCGGATGCTAACGGTGTTGCTGAGCATCTTCGGCGGCATGGCGCTCCTTCTCGCCGTCACCGGCATCTACGGCGTGATGAGCTATATGGTCGCGCGCCGCACACACGAGATCGGCATTCGCATGGCGCTCGGCGCAAATCAGGGCGACATCCTGAAGCTGATCGTCAAGCAAGGTCTGACGTTGATCCTCATCGGTGCCGCGCTCGGCCTCGCGCTTGCAATTGCCTTGACGCGCGTCATCTCCAGCCTCCTCTTTAACGTCAGCACGACTGATTCACTAACGTTCGGCGGCATCTCTTTATTGCTGGTCGCGGTCGCGCTCGTGGCCTGCTACATGCCGGCGCGGCGCGCGATGAAAGTTGATCCGATGGTGGCGCTCAGGTACGAGTGAAGCGCGCCGCAGGAAATGAACGGACGATGAACACAAGCAAGAAAAATTTATTCGCTATCCTGACGCTGATGCTGGCGATTTACGGAGTCGCCCCTTCGATGATGATAGCGCAGACACCGCCCGGTACCGCGCCACAACAAGATGCGACGCGCCCGCCTTCAACCGGCACGACCGTGCCAGCTCCCGCGACCGCCCGTCCCGGCACTCCCGCACAAAACTCGCCGACAACGCCGCCCGGCACAGCGCCGCGCCCCACACCGCAAACATCGCCGGGAGTCGCGCCCTCGCCGGGAACTCCCGTCCCCTCACGCGATGCGACGCCGCAAAGCACGCCAACACCCGCCTCGCCGGGCCAGACGGGTGGCGCAGAAGAGTCTTTGCCGTTAAACTCGCTCCTCAAATCGCGCTCCGTGCCGCCGCTGCCAAGCCTCGTGCGGCTCGGCATTTCGGGCGACCAAGCGGTGACGCTCACGCTTAACGAAGCCGTGCGGCGCGCGTTGGAGAATAACAACGACATCGAGATTGCGCGCGGCGATGTGCGCCGCACCGAGAGCGAGCTGCTTTCTCTCGAAGCCTTCTACGATCCCGTCTTCAGCTTCGTCCCGCAGCTCAACAACCGCGTCACCCCTATCGCGAGCGCGCTCGGCGGCTCTGACCGCTCGGGCAAAGTGACGACGACTGATTTGAACTTCGACGCCGCCATCGTCAAACCGTTTCGCACGGGCGGCGGGCAGTACCAGTTCTTCTTCAACAACACGCGCGAGACGACAAGCTCAACCTTCTCGCAGCTCAACCCGTTCTACTCGTCAAACTCCGGTGTGACCTTCACGCAGCCGCTTCTGCGTAACCGCGCGATTGACCTCAACCGCCGCTTGATCCGGGTGCAGCGCAAGCGCCTGCAACTCTCAGACGCCGACTTTCGCCGGATGACGACGAGCGTCATCGCCGACGTGCAGCGCGCCTACTGGGACCTGGTCTTCGCGCTCCGCGACCAACAGAACCGCACCAGTAACCTGCAACTCGCGCGCACACTCTTCCTGCAAACCGAACAGCGCATCGAGGCGGGAAGCTCCGCGCCGTTCGAGCGCGCCGAGATCGAGACTGAACTCTCGACGCGCGAATCGGATTTGCTTGCCTCATCGCAACGCATCACTGCCGCCGAAGTCACTCTGAAGCTGCTTATCCTGCGCGACCCGCTCGCGCCGGAATGGTCTGCTGCGTTGATCCCGGTGGACACTCCGGCCTTCGACGCCGCGCCGGTCAATCTCGATGATGCGCTCAGGGACGCGCGCGCCAATCGCCCCGAACTCGCGCGTCTCAAGACGCAACGGGAGATCAGCGATCTGGATTTACAATACTTCAAGAATCAGGCGCGCCCGCGCGTGGACATCGAAGCGACGGTTTCGACGACGGGACTCGCGGGCAGCCCCGTGGTCCCGACCGGGAGCATCAACGGCGACACGCTCGGTTCAGGGACAGGCGGACAGATACCACTCATCTCTGGCGACCCACGCGCGAACTCCAACGCCTTCCTGCTGGCGCAACTCAATCAATTGCGCGCGGGCGCGGGGCTTGCACCTGCCGACGTGCCGCTCGTCACCACCGAGACGAGCACTCTGCCCGAAACCCTCGTCGGCGGCTACGGGCGGACTCTCCGAAACCTCGTCGGGCTGGGGACGCGCAACATCGTCGTCGGCGTGCGGATCGAGATTCCGTTTCGCAATCGCCGGGCGCGCGCCGATCTGGCGACAGCGCGCATCGAGCGAGAGCAACTCATGGCCGTGCAGGCAAAGCAAGAGCAACTCGTCGAGGCCGAAGTTCGTCTCGCCGCGCAGGGTGTGGAAACAGCGCGCCGGCTCGTACTCACTGCGCGCGCGGCGCGGCGCAGCGCCGAACTCCAACTCGAAGGCGAACGGAGTCTCTACGAAGTCGGGCGCACGACGACGTTCTTACTCTTCCAGCGCGAGAACGCTCTGACGAACGCACGCAATCTGGAGTTGCGCGCCCAAACCGATTACAACAAGTCACTCGCGAGCCTCCAGCAGGCGACAGCGACTGGGCTCACCGCTTACAATGTCATCCTCGACCTGACAACGGACAGATGATTTATGCCGCGTATACTTATCGCCGACGACGACCATGACGTGCTCGAAGCCTTACGCCTCCTGCTGAAAGGCGAGGGCTACGAAACGGAGACCGTGACGCAACCGGCGGACGTGCTCAAGGCCGTCGCAAAGCGCGAGCACGGCGTCGTTTTGATTGACCTCAACTACGCGCGCGATACGACTTCAGGCCGCGAGGGGCTGGACTTACTGGCGAGCATTCAGGCGCTCGATGCGACGCTGCCCGTCGTCGTCATGACCGCGTGGGGGACGGTTGAGATCGCGGTCGAGGCGTTGCGGCGAGGCGCGAAAGATTTTATCCAGAAGCCGTGGGACAACCAGCGCCTGCTCACCATCCTGAGCACGCAACTCGAACTCTCGCGGGCGCTGCGCAAGGGCGCGCGGCTCGAAGCCGAGAACCGTTTGCTGCGCGACGATACGCAGGGCAAGTTGCCGCTGCTGATCGCCGAGTCTCCGGCGATGCAGCCCGTCCTCGAACTCCTCAGCCGCATCGGGCCTTCGGACGCCAACGTCCTCATCACCGGCGAGAACGGCACGGGCAAAGAGGTGGTCGCGCGCACCCTCCACGCGCTCTCCGAACGCGCCGCCCGCCCGCTCGTCACCGTCAACGCGGGCGCGCTCGCCGAAGGCACGTTCGAGAGCGAGTTGTTCGGCCACGTCAAAGGGGCTTTCACAGACGCGCGCTCCGACCGCGTCGGGCGCTTCGAGTTGGCCGATGGCGGCACGCTCTTCCTCGACGAGATCGCGAACGTCCCCATCAACCTTCAGCCGAAGCTGCTGCGCGTGATCGAGACGGGCGAGTTCGAGCCGGTCGGCTCGTCGCAGACCCGTCGCGTCAACGTGCGCGTGCTGTCGGCGACGAACGCCGAGGTCAATGAGGAGGTGAAGCAGGGGCGCTTCCGGCAAGACTTGTTGTTCCGCCTCAACACCGTCGAGATACACCTGCCGCCGCTCGGCGAGCGCCCCGAAGACGTGGAGCCGCTCGCCGAACATTTTCTGCAAACGTATGCGGCGCGCTACCGCAAGGACATCACCGGCTTCGACCAGGCGGCGATTCGCTCATTGCGGGCGCACCCGTTTCCAGGTAACGTCCGTGAATTGGATCACGTCGTCGAGCGCGCGGTGTTGATGGCGCGCGGCAGCGTGATCCAAACTGCTGACCTGTGCCTGCCGACGCCGCGCGGCGCGGGCGGAGGCACGCGCATCGAAGAAATGAGTTTGGAGGAAGTCGAGCGGCTGTTGATCCAGAAGGCGCTCGCGCGGGCGGGCGGCAACGTCAACCTCGCGGCGGAGGCTCTGGGCTTGAGCCGGAGCGCACTCTACCGTCGCATCGCGAAGTATGAAGCCTGAAGCCACCAGCGTATCAACGGCGGAGACGGATTCGCGTCCGCCACCACCAACACCACAAACGCGCCCGCCTACGTGGGCGACGCAGAACGACAGCGCATCGCAAAACAGAGTCAATCAATCGCGCAGGCCGAAAAATGGTTTGAGCCACGAGCGTCGTGTCCTCTTGATGGCGCTCGCCGCCGGACTGCCCGCGCTTGTCCTCGCGCTCGCGCTGCTGTGGGCAGGCGACTACTCGGCCAAAGTTTTCTGGACGCTGGCCGTGTTAGTCGTCGGCTGCTGGCTCGGCTTCTCGTTCGCGTTGCAGGCGCGGGTCATCCGCCCACTGCAAACGCTTGCCAATCTGCTTGCCGCGCTGCGCGAGGGCGACTATTCGATCCGGGCGCGCGGGCACGGGAGCCGTGATGCGCTCGGCGAAGTGATGAGCGAGATCAACGCGCTGAGCGAGACGCTGCGCGGGCAACGCATCGGCACGATGGAGGCGACGGCGCTCCTGCGCACCGTGATGGCAGAGATTGACGTGGCGGTCTTTGCGTTCGATGACGAGGACAAACTGCGACTCGTCAATCGCGCCGGAGAGCGACTGCTCGCGCAAGCCGCCGAGCGGCTCATCGGACGCACCGCCGCCGAATTGCAGTTGGCCGAATCTCTGCGCTTCAGCGTCGCGCACGTGAACGGCACTAACGGCGCGAACGGCGACGCCACCCCGCACACCTTCGAGCAAGTTTTCCCCGGCAACGTCAATGGTCGCTGGGGCGTGCGCCGCAGCACGTTTCGCCAGCACGGTCGTCCGCATACACTGCTCGTCTTCGCCGACCTGAATCGTCCGCTCCGCGAAGAGGAAGCGAAGGCGTGGCAGCGTCTCGTGCGCGTGCTCGGGCACGAGTTGAATAATTCGCTCGCCCCGATCAAGTCCATCGCCGGGAGTTTGACGACGCTCGTCGTGCGCGACCCACGCCCAGCCGATTGGCAGGAAGACGTGGAGCGGGGCTTGAGCATCGTCGCCGCGCGCGCCGAATCGCTGAGCCGCTTCATGTCTTCTTACGCGAGGCTCGCGCGGCTGCCCGCCCCGCAGGTCAAACCCGTGGACGTGGGTTCGATTGTGCGGCGCGTCGCCGAATTGGAGACACACGCGCATGTCGAACTCGTGCCGGGCGCGAATGTGACCATCCGCGCCGACGCCGACCAACTCGAACAACTGCTCATCAACATTTTGCGCAACGCCGTTGACGCCGCGTCGGCGACTGGCGGCAGCGTGCGCTTCGGCTGGAACACGAACGGCGCGAGCGTCGTGGTGTGGGTCGAAGACGAAGGCTTAGGCATAGCTAACCCAACCAACCTCTTCGTCCCGTTCTTCACGACCAAGCCAGAAGGCTCAGGCATCGGGCTGGTGCTTTCGCGCCAGATCGCCGAGGCGCACGGCGGCACGCTCACGCTGGAAAACCGCGCCGACGCGAGTAGCGGCTGCATCGCGCGCCTGCGCTTGCCGATATGAATGATAGTGGAAATTCGCGGGCTACTCAGCCGCGTGACGGCGTCGTGACTTTAGCCGGGCTTGTTGGGTGCGACATGATTACCATCTTGCTGGTTTGTGAAACGTGCCGTCTTTGTCTGTCATCGTAGAAGGAAATTGGCTGGCGGCTAAAACTCCTCTACGCAATTGCCTGATGAAGGTTGCGTGTCTGGCGAGTTGAACGCTTTGCTGCCTATGAGGGTTGAGAATAATTACGGGCTTCTTCAATTCATGTCTGACAATTTTGAGAGGCTCAAGTAAATCAGAATCGTTAGTGACAAGGACGGCGACATCATACAATCCCTTGAACCCATCACTCAGAAAATGGGTAGCCAAGTTTACGTCCGAACCCTTTTCCTCCGTCTTTTCAACTTGAACAAATTGAGGCGCATGTGGTGGGCATCCAGCTTTAAGCATAGTTGGATAGCTGACAAGGAAGTGTCCAAAGATGATTGATAAATCAGGTATCGTGGCAAGAGCACGAAGATATGTTTGCTGCCTTACGGGTTGATCGGGATCATGTTGGCGAGCATTGACGCGAGCCGTAAAATATTTGATTGAAGCAATTTGATTTGAGGGAAAAGTAAGCCCAAGAAGGGTACGGAAATTGAGCCATTTGTGAGGCGTGCCTTTGACAGCTCCATAGTAAAAATTGAAGCCATCAATATAGACGTTGGTCTTTTTCATTGAGGCTCCTAATAAACGCAGAGACCGCAACTTTCGCTGCGGTCTCGCAACCCTATCACCTAAGCGATAGGGGGGATATATTGTGTGTGAATACTACGCTACGTTGTATTACTCTGTCAACGAAAAACCACGTGATTCGCTTACTAATCAGATAAGCATGAAACGCCCAACTTGCTATTCGGCGGATTAAATTGCACGGCTGAAGTCATCACGCCGCTACGCGGCAGGCCGGGCCGAATCGTTACGAACCCGCAAGGGTGTCCGCCGCCCGTCGCCTCTTTCCCAAATTCGGGATTACGTCGTCCCGAAACTGAAACC
>JACCVS010000675.1 GCA_013698055.1 Acidobacteriota bacterium | reverse complement strand
TAGTAAGCTATCTGCATTATGGGCAGATTCATCAAAATCACTCTCGATGATAAAACGCGCGCCGCACTTGAAGACGGCAACCGCCGCGACCGAAGCCATACGTTTCGCCAGCGTTGCCAGATAGTTTTGTTCAAAGCCCAAGGTCGCAAATCAAAGGAGATTGCCGCCATCTTCGGGTGCGGCGAAAAGAGCGTCAATGATTGGCTGCATAGCTACCTCAAAGAGGGCATCAATGGCTTACGGACAAAGGCCGGGCGTGGACGCCCAAGCATTTTATCCACAGCGACCGACTGTGCGCCGGTGCGCCAAGCCGTGATGCAACATCGCCAGCGCATCTCTTTGGCGAAAGCCGCGCTCGAAGAAGATTTGGGCAAAGAGTTTTCACAAAGAACGCTCGTGCGTTTCTTAAAAAACTTAACTGCCGATATAAGCGGCTAAGGCGACGAGTCAAAGGCGTGGAGCAGGCCGACATCTACCAACTCAAACGCGAAATTCTAGGCGAGTTGGAGTCTTTGAGCGAGGATCGCAAAATAGATTTGTACTATGCCGATGAAGCCTCGGTCTCGCTGACACCCTGTGTGCCCTATGCCTGGCAGTTCAAAGATGAAGAGGTCTCAATGCCGAGTGAACAAGGCAAGGGCGTCAACTGTTTTGCGCTGCTTTCGAGAGACAATCGGGCAGTGATTGAAACAACGACTGAGATGATGACCAGCCAGTTTCTCTTCGAGCAGATAGAGCGATTCTCAGTTGGCTTGCAGAAACTAAGTGTCATCGTGCTGGACAATGCGGCTGTGCATCGGGCGCGAATTATCAAAGAACGGCTTGCAGTCTGGCAACAACGTGGTCTGTTTCTGTTTTACCTGCCGCGCTATTCGCCACATCTGAACATCGTCGAAACGCTGTGGCGCAAACTCAAATATGAATGGCTCACGGCGAAGGATTATCAAACGAGAGACACCTTATGCTATGCGGTCAGGCTTGCGCTCAGGGCAGTCGGAGAGAGCTTGCGAATCAACTTTTCAAGTTTCAATCTTAGCTTACTCTAAATCTGTCGAAGTACTTACCTAATTTAGATGTACGCTATTGCACCTAAACCCAAAAGTTCGTTTTGGAGGCATCTGTGAATTGGGGGTTACAGAAATTCTGTTGGCAGGTAGCGACGCTTCTGCTGGCCGTGGGGGCGTCGCTCTGCGGCATTCTTCCCTTTGAAACGGCAGCGGGCGACATAGATCGAACTTCCAATGTTAGCGTCGGTACTGTCGTGAGCAGCCGCGGCGCTGTACATACGATGGCCGTGCAAGCTGATGGGAAGATCATCGTCGGCGGAGCCTTCGACCATTTTAATGATCGGGGGAGTCGTAATATTGCACGACTCAACCGTGATGGGACGCTCGACCCGTCGTTCGCCCCACCCCCCGGCTTATCTCCTGAATATGTGCAGACGATTGCCATACAACCCGATGGGAGGATCATCCTCGGAGGCATCTTCCGAACGTCTCAATCGCGATGTGGCGAGTTACATCTGCTCGTGCGCCTCAACCGCGATGGGACACTCGACCCGTCGCTCTGCGTAACAACCACGAGCCCGCATAGCATTGTTGTTGCGATTGCGCTGCAACCAGACGGCAAGATATTGATCGGCGGTTATTTGTACATAGTTAATGGCCAGACACGCGGTGGTGTCACACGCCTTAACTCAGACGGGACGCTCGATCCGTCGTTTCAAGGCAGCGTAGGCCCTTCTGTGGAGGGGACTTTGCAGCAACCGGATGGCAAGTTCGTGGGGGCGATTACGCTGCAACCGGACGGCAAGATATTGATCGGCGGCACCTTCCAAAAGGTTAACGAATTTTCACGCAACGGTATCGCGCGCCTTAACCGCGATGGGACGGTCGACGTTTCTTTCCTCTCCAGAGGTTCTGGCGTAAGCAGCTGGGTAAATGCCATCTCCGTGCAGCGGGATGGCAAGATCGTTATCGGCGGCCGTTTCAGAACCGTCAACGACATACCGCGCGCTCTCATCGCGCGGCTAAATAGGGACGGGACGCTCGACACTACGTTCGCCCCTGTCGTGGTCGGCGGGACAAACTCCGAAGTGAAGGCACTCTTGGTGCAGCCAGATGGCAGGATCGTGATCGGCGGCGCCCTTGGTACAATCAACGCACAGCGACGCGATTCCTTAGCGCGGGTAAATAGTGATGGCACGCTCGACGCCGCGTTCCGCGCCTACGCGTCCCATGACGAATTGCAGGTATGGCCACTGGCGCTAGCGGCACAGCCGGCCGGTAAGATCATCATCGCGGGCGATTCTTCTACTTACAGGTTCGATGGGGCCAGCCCGCGCGGTAACCCCCAGCGACTAAATAGTGATGGCACGCCTGACACCACATTCCACACCGCGGGCCCTCGCATCAGTATTCCAGAATAGGTGTACCTTCTTATCAATCGTGAATAAGACGGGAAACATTGTTGGATAACGCTTTTAGGTGCTGCTTTATAGAGCAGCATATAGTGGTAAATATACATCTAGAGCCGGTCTCATAAATAGGTTCTGTCGTGAAGTTGGGGCAGGTCAGTGGATAACGAATAGGCTTCAGCTCTTTGACAACTTACAACATCAGTGACAGTCAGTTCAGACTTGATGCAGCACTCTGGCGCGAAGCAAGTCGAATTTCGCCCGCCCATACATTTGCCGCTTGATCATCTTCAGGCGATTGACCTGCCCTTCCACTTGACCGTTGCTCCACACAGAAGAAAGAGCGTTTCGTACTGCCGCTTCATCGGCGAGTAATCCCTGCGC
>JACCVS010000610.1 GCA_013698055.1 Acidobacteriota bacterium | reverse complement strand
TCTGCTGCGGCTGTCTCGCGGGCCAGTTGTTCCGTCGCTATTTTGGAAGTTGAAGTCGTCATACCAGACTATGCCGAAAATAGGGCAGACGGCGTCCGTGCCGCACGTTGCGCGAACAATACGCATTATCACCGCCTCTGTGTTTGGCGGCGACTTAAAATTAATTGCGACTTGTTGCCAGTCATACGTGCCGCTGGCGAGTGGCTTTGAAGCGCCTAAGATAGACTTGCCATCCAGACCATCGATAATCTCTATGAGCGGCGTTCCCCCGCTCTTCAAGTCTTCCGCCCGCACATAGCATTCAAAGCGATACTGTGTCGCGGGGTCAACCACAACTGTCTGCGCGATGTTGTTAAATGAGAGCGTTGTCGGCGCCTTGAAAAGAATCCGCAGACTGCGCGCGCCGCTATGCCCTGTGCTTCCATCAATGGCTATCTGCGCCTCCGGGTAAGACTTCATCTGCCAGTTGAAAAAGCTGGCTGCTGTATCAATGTCATCTTCAAAACTGCCATTGACAAATTGTGTGGCCTTCGCTGCATTAGCATCAGGATTTAGATCGACAAAAATATTCAGGGCCGCATGGTAGCGCTTCTGCTCTATCAATCTCCTCATAATTGCTGCGCCCGACTCGCTCTGCTCTTTCTTCTCGGCAGGTTTTAAGCCGGACCATAGGCTTAGTGCATCGTCCAAACGCTGCTTCCCGAGGAGGTAATTAGCAAACTCGGCACGCGCCGCGGCAGAATCGCCAATCACTTTTTTAATCTCATCAATATTCTGAGCATAGAGTACCCAGGCGACATTGAATAACTGCGGGCGTAGCGCCGCGTCGGCGGTTGCCGCACGCCGCAACTCTGCGAAAGCCTCTTCGCTTCGTCCCGCACGCAACAGGAGATTTCCTAAATACCAATGCGGATAGGCATAAGAAGGAGCAAGCTCAACGGCGCGGCGCAATGCTTTCTCGCCACCCGCCCTATCTCCAACATCCTCACGCGTGCGCCCCAGATCCATCCAGAAACGATAGTCATACGGCGAAAGTCTGACAGCCTCTTCATAGTGATGGAGGGCGTCTTCGAGGTCTTCCGGCAGTATGGTTCTCTTCTTAAGCCCAGCTACAACCCAATGAGTCCAGGGATCATTGGGTGCCAGGCGCATTGCCGCTAGCGCGGTATCAAGCTGTCGCTCTTCTTCCATCTTCGGCGCAAACTCTGCGACGAAATCGCCTATGTACCAGCGTACCGCATACCACGAAAACAGCAGGGAGAGCGCGACCGGAACCATGAGCAGCGCGCGCCGCAGCGGCTTTCGTACATCTATTAATATCAGTTGGTTTGATGTTGACTGAGACACGATAAGGAACAGTGATAAGTCATAAGTGCTGGGTGATAGGATAAATGCGTTTTCTCATCATTTACCACTCATCACTTATGACTGATGCTTTCTATTCTGATACGCATTCGTTTGAGAGAGACCTGCTCATCCTGGCAATCACTTATAATCTCCGCGATGCGTTCCTCGGAGAAGCGCGAGCTGGAGATAACCACCTCCTCAATACGGTGATTTCTGCACACGCTGCGCAGCATGCCATTGCCGCCGAAGACGCGCAGGCCATGAATAACTTTGCCTTTCTTGTTTGGATCGTCATCCACAAAACCAACGGGCGCGTATTGCAGGTCACGATTATTTAGTATTTCACGCAATAGTAACTCGCCTGCGTCTCCCGCGCCGTAAATCAATACGCGGCACCCATTGATCGTCTTCGTCGGCGGGAGAATTTTCCGAAATAAGCGAAAAGCCATCCGGCTTCCGGCCAGCAGTACGAGCATCAGCAACGCATCAATAACAAAAACCGTCCGCGAAACGCCTTCAAACCGAAATGCAAAGAGAATCACCAGCATGCTTGTAATTGAGCCGGCGATGACAGCCTTCCCAATAACCACGAGATCATCAATGCCCGTATAGCGCCAGAGGCCTCGATAGATACCCATCACAAGGAACGCCGCCATTTTAACGAAAAGCAACACGGGCAGCGTTCGTAAGAATATCCTCCATGTCAGACTCTCTGCCATCGGGCCAAACCTGAGTACGTAAGCACTATAATAGGCAAGAACGATCAAGACTAGATCGAGCAAGACCTCAAAAACGCGACGCTTATAAGAGAGATCAATCAGAAAAGCGAACAGTGGCTTGTCGGATACCGCTTTCACCTCATCCTCGTCGTAGACTTTGACGCCCGCCAGATAGACCCCGAGCAATGTCAGCAGGATTGTGAAGCCGATGATCGCTGCAAGGCTCACATCAATGTTCACCTCGCGCACAACCATTGCTAGCAAACCGGAAAGCGCGGCGAATCCATAGAGCATCCAGACGGCGCGCCGCTCTGACATGCCGAGCGCCACCAATCGGTGCGATGTATGGTCAAGCCCTCCCTGCGATGCCGAACGGCCAGAGAGTTTTCGTAAGAGCGTCACGAAAGTCGTGTCGAAGATCGGAATAAAAAGAACAAGAATCGGCACGGCAAGGACAGGCAAAAAGCTGCGCGAGCGCCCGCCCGATGCGCTCATTAACGACGTTGCGGCCAGAAAGAATCCGATGAACATCGAGCCACAGTCACCCATGAAAATCGTGGCCGGGTTGGAGTTGTAAACCAGAAAGCCGATCAAGGCAGCAGCAAAGACTGCCAAAACGAGAGCCTCAGTTGGTTGAGAGGTGAACAAAAAGTTGGCGGCCAGAAAAATGGACGAGATGGTGGCAATGCCTGCGGCCAACCCATCCATATTGTCAAGCAGGTTGACAGCATTGGTAATTCCGATGAGCCAGAAAATCGTAATCACCATGTTGACAGTTACAGACCCCGTCCATGGTAAGCTCAAGCCATAATAAATAACGAAGGCAGCGCCCATCACCTGT
This sequence comes from Acidobacteriota bacterium, assembly GCA_013698055.1. Taxonomy (GTDB): domain Bacteria; phylum Acidobacteriota; class Blastocatellia; order Pyrinomonadales; family Pyrinomonadaceae; genus QHXM01. Next base: position 14 of record JACCVS010000610.1, on the reverse strand, counting down.
CCGATCAGTTTCTG
>JACCVS010000670.1 GCA_013698055.1 Acidobacteriota bacterium | reverse complement strand
GGCGGCATCTCAAGCACAAGGGGCGGCGTCGGGGCTTTCAGGATTGTCCGCTTCAAAATCCACGCGACGCCGATGGCAACGAAGATGCCCAGCAGGTACATCGCCATAATCAGGAGCGCGCCGATTGAGAGAAAGCCGAAAAGCATATTTCCCGAAAAGAACGCCCCAATCATCAGTGTGTAAACAGGCAGCCGCGCCGAACAACTCATAAACGGAGCGATCATAATCGTCGCCAGGCGATCTTTCGGATTTTCTATGGTGCGCGTCGCCATGATGCCCGGAATCGCGCAGGCGAAACTGCTGAGGAGCGGCATGAATGCTTTGCCATGAAGTCCGACGCCGCGCATCAACCTGTCCATCAGAAACGCCGCCCGCGCCATGTATCCCGTGTCTTCCAGGATGGCGATAAAGAAGAAGAGCAAGAGAATCTGCGGGAGAAAGACTAAGACGCCGCCCACGCCTGCGATAATGCCGTCAACGAGCAAGTCTCTCAGCAGTCCGGGTTGTAGAAGACTGCCCACCCCTTCACCGAGCCTGCCGAAACCTCTGTCAATTAAATCCATCGGCAGCGATGCCCATGAAAAAATCGTCTGGAAGACGAGCAGCATCACTGCAATCAAAATCAATGGGCCGAAAAATCTATGCGTGAGGATGCGGTCAATGCGCTCAGTCGCCGTCAACCCCGGAGTCGCTTTACCCCGAACAGATTTGGCTGCGACCTGCTCGATCCAGTCATAGCGGGCGAGCAGAGGCTCCTGCCACCAGTTCGGATTAGCTTTTGACAGTCGCCCGCGTGCCTGCTCTGTCGCAATCCTGCGCTCTGCCCCTTCAGGCAACTCGTTGGCGTAAAGATCACGCAACGCCGTATGGCGATTAATTGACTTTCCGTTATTTCCGCTCAACACGGCTAGCTCTCGCTCGGCCATCTCGGAGAGACGCCAGCCCGCGCCCTTTGCAGGTATCTTCGATGCGTTCAGGACAGCCTCGGCCAGCGCCTCGAAGCCAGTACGCTGCGTCACCACCACAGGCACAGCCGTCGCACCAAGAGCTTCGGCCAGTTTCTTTTCATCAATCTCTATTTTGCGTTTCTGCGCCAGATCAACCATCGTCAGGGCGATAACGAGGGGACGCCCATATTCGAGAAGCTGTGTGACGAGATAGAGGTTGCGTTCGAGATTGGTAGCGTCAACGACCGCGACGATGACATCAGGCGCTGGAAGATCGGGAATCCGTCCCGTAATCACATCGCGCGCAATCTGTTCGTCAATGGAAGCGGCGTCGAGGCTGTAGAGGCCGGGCAAATCAATTAGTCTTGCCGTGGGAAGTCCGGGCGCGAGCGTCCACGTGCCTTCCTTGCGTTCCACCGTCACGCCCGGATAATTGGCGACCTTCTGCCGCAAACCCGTCAGCGCGTTGAAAAGTGTCGTCTTGCCCGCATTCGGATTGCCCGCCAGAGCAATCATCAGCGGACGCACCGTCTCCGCCGCGTCGTTGCCGGACGGTGTAATGAGGGCAGGGGATTCAAGGGCGGAGGTCATAAAGCAGTGACAGGTGACGGGTGACAGGTAGCAAGCAAGACAAAGGGTTTAACTTATCGCTCGTTACTCATTACTTGTCACTACCGAGATTGTTTGGGCTTCCGTGCGCCTGAGAGCCAGGTGATAACCGCGCACACGAATCTCTATCGGGTCGCCGAGCGGGGCGGTCTTGATGACACGGATGGGCGCTCCGGGCACGACGCCCATCTCCATTAAACGGCGCGCGATTGCGCCTGAGCCGTTGACGGCGATGACACGCGCCTGCGCACCAATGGGTAATCTAGCCAGCGACTGCTCTTCCGCAGCGTTCAGATGTGAATTCAATACTCGCATCGCGGGGACGTGCCTCAACTCCTTCAAGCCTTGCCTTTTCTGCCCACTCATTTCGCTTCGGACAGTTTGGGTGGCGATTAAGCATCGCTTTCGCCACGGGGAAGTATAGGCTAATTGAAAATAAATTTCAATTTCACATTGGGCTGGGTGTTCATCGCCGAGAATCTTCGGGGCGTTGGTTTATTGCTCGGCGACCGGGATGATTGCGAGGTCTGCGCGCACGGGGCCGAGTTGAGTGTTGGCCGTGATGCGCAGAGGCAAACGGCGGCGATCCTCGCTGACCCACAAGCGGAGGGCGTATTTGTCCGGTTCCGGGTCGTCGGTCGTGAGCGAAAGCTGGACAGCGGGAATTCGCTGGCTGCCGAGCTGAATGGTCTCGCGCTTCAGTGAAGTGATAAAGAGCGTGCGCGGGCGATTACGGACGAGGATGGTGACGGCATTACGTCTGGGCGGAGCGAGATTAAAGGAGCGCAACGCATAAAGGACGGAGATGTAATCATGCGTGCCGACCGGAATCTCTATAGGGACGCCTTTATCCGTGACGGCGCTGCCACGATCCTGATCAATCGTGAAAATCTGGTTGGTGATTTTGCGGCCTTCGATCAAGTTCAATTCGGTGCGGAAGGGAAGCATCGTGTTCGGGTCAACGTAGGAGTTAACCTGATCATTGGCGAAAAAGATGCGCGAGGCTGTCGCCGAAGTCTGAGCTTTCACAGAGAGCAGAAGGCCGTCGCGGTTAAAGTATTTGGCGCGAGCGCGAACCTGAAAGGAAGCCGTGCCGACCGCTGGCACTGCATTGGCGAGAAAGACGTTGAAGTTGAGTTGCTCTCCGGCCTTGAACGGTAGCTCACTGGGAAGTCGTGTTCCCGAGGCAGGATCACCGCCGACAGGATTTGCGACCGGAGGGGTAACTACGACCGGCGGAGTCGTTGGAGTAATGAACTCCGATCCAGCAAGCTCTGCGCGAAGATCGCCCGCGCGAAGGCGCGCCGTTATCAGCACGGGCACGTGTCGTTGATCGTCACTGAAATAGATTCGGATGCGGTATTTGTTAACGTCGGAATTTTTGGGCACATGCACCTGCGTGACGATGGTGTTGAAAGACCCGACGTTTGTTTTTATCAACTCGCGCCCCGTGACCCTCAACTCCGCATTGTACTCGTCAAGATCGCTCCGCACGTTGAAGTAGTATTTCCCGCCCTGCATGAGCGGCATAGAGCGCAGCCGGTAAAGCACGGAGATGAAATCATATGTGCCGGAAACTTCTCCCGAGCGCAGCATCGGCGGAATCGCGGTCGTTCCGACCGGCTGATTATAGTCGCTCATCGTATCGGAGGTTCGACCACCCTCGCGAATCACTTGCTGCGTGCGATAGGGAAGTCCCGATGCAGGATCAATGTAAGAAGTGTAATCGTTGTTGATGGAGTAGAGCGCAGCGTTGACGACGCCCGTCGTTTCGACGTGCGCGCGCAGTTGAAGTCCTTCGCGGGCAAAGAATGTGCCGCGCTCGGCCACCAGCATCTCGACGTGCGCCGCATCAACGAAGTTTGAGAAGGTGACGTTGTAGGTCAGCAGCTCGCCGAGCTGATACGGAGTGTTGGAGAACGGTGGAATGACAACTGTTTCATCCCTGCGCTGGGCATGGAGCGGCGACACCAGCGCAAGTGACAGCAAAAAACCTGCGATTATTATCTGATAGCGTTTCAAATGTGAATCCCCTTTGGGCTAAGTAAGTGAAATCGTGGAGCAGCCATCAACGATTGCCCCCGCGCGCATAATCTTACACGCCTTGTAATCCTTATAGTTCCTTGTTCATCAAGCAATTGAATCAAATCTCGTCAAATTCCGAGAGCCATTCGCGCACATGAGCATGGTTTGAAAGAAGCGCCATGTGGCCTGTGCCTTCCAACAGCTTGAGCCGTGATCGCGGCAAACCCGCCGTCATCACCCGCGCCGCCGCCACAGAGTTCAGCAAATGATCTTCCGTTCCCGCAACAATCAGTGCCGGAACTTTAATCTCGGGCAATCGCGCTCGCAAATCCGTTCCCCTGATGATTCGCAGGCGCGTGAGATACCCTTCAGGCCGCACGTCGCGCGTGTGCTCGCGAAAAGCCCGCCTGTCTTCCTCTTCCACATCGTCGCTAAAGAGCGTGTGCGGGGCGGTTTTCGTGCGATAAGCCTTCACTAAAGAATACGGTAAAACGGAGTAGAGCGCGACTCCAAGATTGATTTTAGCGCGGTGGGGGAAAGAGGCGAAGGAGTTGACGAGGATCATCCGCTCGAAAAAATGGGGATGCGCCAGCGCCGCCGCCAGCACCACCAACCCGCCGAACGATTCACCCAGCACTGTGACCCGCTCAAATCCAGTATCGCGGATGACCGAAACTAAATCATCAACCAACTCGAGCATTCCATAACGACCCTCGGGACGCAACGGAAAAGTAATCACCGTATGGTCGCGCACAAGGCCAGCCGACTGCTTATAAAAATTCTTTCCCGATCCTTCAATCCCCGAAACGTAAACGAAAGCCGGGCCGCTTCCTTGTTGATGATAGTCAGCCATTATAAGTGGTACACGAAGCGATTTGTTTCGCCCTTCATTGATTACTTTCCCTCGTCTTTGCCTTCGACTTGTTGCATCTCTTCAATAATTTGATGCGCCGCCAGAGCCGGGTCTGGTGATTTAAGAATTGCACGCCCGACGACCAGATAATCCGCCCCGGCGCGCACCGCTTCCGCTGGCGTCATCACGCGCCGCTGATCGTCACTTGCTATTCCGGCAGGACGGACACCGGGCGCAACGACCACGAAATCATCCCGCCTGACAGTTTCCCTGATTAGTTTAACTTCATGAGGGGATGCGACGACGCCGTCGAGGCCGGATTTATCAGCCAGCCGAGCCATGCGCCCGACTTGTTCGGTTGTGCTTGATGAAAAACCAGTTTCCGCCAATGTCAAATCATCGAAACTCGTCAGTACTGTGATGCCAATGATGAGAGGCCGCACGACTCCTTCACGTTCCGTTGCTTCCCTGACCGCTTCCGTCGTGCGCCGCATCATCTCGCTTCCTCCGCAGGCGTGAACGTCAAAGATGCTGACGCCGAGACGCGCTGCTTCAACGCCCGCAGATGCGACGGTGTTCGGGATGTCGTGGAATTTCAAATCGAGAAAGATGCGCCCGCCCTCGCGGACTATCTCACGCACGATGCCCGGCCCCTCTGCCGTGAAAAGCTGAGAGCCGATCTTGAACATTCCCACCACGTTCTTCAAGGCAGAAAACAGGTAAAGCGCCTCACGTGTGGTTTCGACATCGAGAGCGACGATCAGTTTGTTCTTTGCGGATTGATCCATCGAAAGTTTATTCTACACAAAGGTCACGAAAGTTTATGCAGCAGCCATCCCTTCAACCCTGCAACCAATTGCTTCATCCAGCGTGCGAAAACCCTCCCTGTGTAAAATCTCAGCCAATTCGTCGTTGATGTCGCGTGCTATCCCGACGCCTTGATAAATGAACCCGGTGTAAAGTTGAATCAGGCTCGCTCCGGCGCTAATCTTCTCCCATGCGTCTTGAGCTGTGAACACGCCCCCGACGCCGATGATCGTCATGCGCCCGCGTGTCAAACGATAAAGCGAGCCGATGACCTCTGTCGAGCGCGAACGCAGCGGTCTTCCGCTCAAGCCGCCTGCTCCACAGGCTTCAACTTTCTCGGGTGATGTCTGTAACCCCGCGCGATTCGTCGTCGTGTTTGTGGCAATGATGCCCGCCAGGTTAGCGCGCAAAGCTATCTCGACGATTGATTCCAAATCCCTTTCACTCAGATCAGGTGCGATCTTGACGAGCAAGGGAACGGGCTGGCCGCGCGGATGTTCGCTTGCCAACTCCTGATTCCGTTTTTGTAACGCGGAGAGCAAGCCGTCAAGCGCTTCGGGACGTTGAAGCTCGCGCAGGTTTGGTGTGTTGGGCGAGCTGACGTTGACGACCACATAGTCCGCAAG
>JACCVS010000636.1 GCA_013698055.1 Acidobacteriota bacterium | reverse complement strand
AACTATTACCAGCGCCAGACTAATCGCCGCGCACAGCATGACGAAAAAATCGCCGAATCTGGTGTAAAAAGTCTTTCCCTCGTGGCTTCGGCTCACAGTCCATGTCCTGACGGCTGGCTGAAAGCCTGCGGTTACATCCTTCACCTCGCCGCGATTCGTGATGAAAGCCGTGATGCCCGTATTTGTCACGCGCAGCACGGGGCGGTTGTTCTCCACCGCTCGAAAAACCGTATTGGCAAGATGCTGTCGCATGACCGGCGTCGGTCCCAGATAACCATCGTTGGAAATATTCACCAGCACGTCCGCGCCGTCATTTGCGAAATTGCGCGCGATTGACGGAAAGGCCGACTCGAAGCAGATGAAGACTCCGGCGCGAGCCTCGCCCATCGGCATCAACGTGTAATTAGCGCCCGGCGTAAAATTCCCGACCATCGTCGGAATCGAACTCACGCCTGGCAGCCAACTCGGCAGCGGCACATACTCGCCAAACGGCAGCAGGCGAATCTTATCATATTGCGCGACCAGCCGACCTTCTTCGTTGACTAACATGGCTGAGTTGTAACTGCCGCCTGCGGGCGCAGGCTCCTGCGCGTTGAAGAGAACGGATGTGCGATTCCTCATGGCGAAGCGTGCGAAGAGTTCGCGTGTTTCCGCATATTGCGCGTAACTGAAACTCATCGGCGACTCAGGCCAGATGACGACACGCGGCACACCCGGAAAGACATCCGCCTCTTTGGATAGTCCTGTTTCGCTTAAAGAGTAATGGCGCTCCATTAACTCTGTTATCTGCGCTGGAGATTTTTCCTGCTCCATCGGCACGTTCGGCTGGACGGCGACAACGACGGCGGCTGTGCCGGTTGATTCTGTCTGAGCGTTGTCACTTGCCGTCAGGAACGCAGCGAGGATGATGAGCGCAACGCTGAGAATAACGATGCCCGCTGTTTTCACCGCGCGCGCGTCACGTCGCAAGAGCATGTAAGCGATTGCTGCGTTGACTGAGACGATGAGGAATCCGACGGCGTACACTCCGCCCCAGCGCGCTGTCTGGATCAGCGGAGTGACATAAGCCTGCGAGTAAGCGATGGCGTTCCACAGTTGGCCGATCACTCCGAGCCGTGCCCATTCAAGCGTGACCCAAAGCAGTGGCGCGACAAACAACGCCCGCGCCCCCCAGCGCACTAACGCGCGTGAGATCGCCATCGAGCACAACGCTGGGAACAACCCGGCGACGACGGGGCCGGGCACCAGCAGCAGATAAGCGACCCACGGAGGGATGTCGCCATAACGAATCATCGCGTATGTCAGCCAGTAACAAGAGCCGTAAAAAAAGAGCGCGCCTGTCAGCCAGCCCAGCAGAAAAGCGCGACCGCGTTGGGGTCTTTGCGCGACAGCCAGAAAGAGCGGGACGAGTCCGACCCATGCGAGCGGCCACAAATTGAAATCGGGAAATGAGAAGACAAGGAGCGCGGCGGATAAAACGGCCAGAGCAGTTTCAACGCGCGTCGGAGCCGAGGCGCGGACGCGCTGGCGTAACCGCCTCCACGCACCATCACGAACCGAGGTCTTGAGCAAGACGGCATCGTCCATGCCCGTGAGTTTAACAAAAGAGGAGACGAGAGTCTTGAGCCGGGGAGCCTGTCAGCGAAAATAAATATTGCCGGATACTATCGCTAAACTTGAAAGCCGCAATCTGCCCCCTAAATAGTTTACCAATAGAAGCCTTTCGACAGAAAACGTCACTACCTCAGTGACAAATTTCGTCGCTTTCAACTTCTAGAGTGTGAGGGGAGTTTTGGTAACTGAAGCTTGTGTCGTGAAATGAAGAAAGAGAAGGAATCGCCTGTAATAACAAAACAAAGCCATAAACGTAGGAGAACCCGGCCATTTCTGGTCGGGTTCACATTTAGGAAAGTTTAGCTGAAGGGTTGCTCGGCGGGCGGCTGGCGCAGCGGCAGGCGGCGCTCAGAGAAGAGAAGGCGGCGGGGTCACGGCTTTAAATGATTTCTCCGTGCTTGCCGACATCTATCTCAGCACGTTGCGTGCCAC
>JACCVS010000630.1 GCA_013698055.1 Acidobacteriota bacterium | reverse complement strand
CGCTGCGGCGACTGATCTCGTCTTCGAGTTTCTCTCTTTTCTCTTCCAGCGCTTTGATTTGCGCCTGACTTTCGGCGGACGCTTGAGACTGCTGGCTGTTAAGCACCAGCCGGGCCAGTTGAGACGAGGTCTCATTCCATTGCTCTAATAAATCTCTGTCCTGAGGATTGGCGCGACGCCGCAACGAGGACAGAGTGTCCGTCATCGCGTCCAGCACGCGCCCCTTGCGCCGCAGCACAGTCGTCAAGGCCATCTCTGCCGCCCGGTGGTCAGTTGGGGCATAGCGAAGGTTGAAAGTCACATTGCGATTGATATTTGACGCGGAGGCGGCCAAGTAGATCAACTTCTGCCGCTCGGAGCCGGTGGCGAGCGACAGTGTAAGATGATATTCGCCCAAGACGTTCGCGCGGCCCTGAAATTCAAGCGCCTGCGCCGTCTCGCCTCTAGCGGCGTAAATGTCCGCCAAACTTTTAAGCGTATCGGGCAAGTTCGGATTATTGAATCCCTGCGACTTTTCGCTGATCGCCAGAGCGCGCCGGTAAAAGGGAACCGCCCCCGCGAGTTCTCCTTTCAGATAGGCAATCCTACCGAGATAGCGGAGAACGACGGCGATGTAGAGATGGTTCGGGCCGTATATTTTTTCGTAGATCGTCAGCGCGCGGCGGCACAGTTGTTCGGCAGTCGCGTAGTCGCCCTTACCGATGTTGGTAAAGGCGAGGCCACTGAAAATATTCGCCTGCATCCGTTCGAGAAGGTTGCCCTTGAGAATCGCTTCGACGATTGCCAACGAACGCTTGAAGTATTGCTCGGCGGACGCATAGTCTCCTTTGTCATTGTTGATGACACCGAGGTTCAAAAGGTCGTGGGCGATTTGCCCCTGATTGGGAGTGGCCGCCTTTTCCCGCCGCTCCACAAGCTGTTTATAAACGGTCTCGGCGCGCTCGTAATCGCCCCTCGCGTGATGAATGAGCGCCAGATTGCCGAGCGCAATTAAGGTTCCGCTCTCGTCATTCTTGTTCCGGTAAATATCGAAGGTGCGTTGATAGAACGCCTCGGCTTTGTCGTAGTCGCCCTGTAGAAAATGAGTGCGGGCGATATAATTAAGCGCATACGCGGCCTCTAAACTATCTTTCCCTTTCGCCTTTTCTCTGGAAGCCAACTCGCGCTGGTAAATTTGTTCGGCCTTGATGAAATCTCCCGTTGTGTCATAGAGATAGCCGAGACCGTGCAGCGCGGCGGAAAATCGCGGCTCATCGTCGCCCACGGCTTTCTCCAAAACGGAGATGGCGCGCAGATACAATTCTTCTGCCGGAGCGTACTCCTGCAAGTTGAAGAGGATGGAGGCGTAACTAAAGAGTGTCTGTCCGGTGTGAAGATGGTTACTGTCTAAAAGCTTTTCGCGGATCGTCAGCGCGCGCTGGATGAATGGTTTCGCTTTCGCCGCCTCGCGCTGGGTGTTGTAAAAGTTTGCGATGGCGTGACAAGACGCGGCCACGTCCGGGTGCTGCGCGCCCGACACTCTTTCCCTGATTTCCAACGCTCGCAGGTACAGTGGCTCGGCCTTCGCGTAATCCTTGTTGGCGAGATGGACGTGGGCAACATAATTGAGCGCGCGGGCGAAGTCTTGACTCTGCGCCCCCAAAGTTTGCTCGAAGATTTGCGCGGCGCGCTCGGCGGGCAAGAGCGCGTCCGCATATTTCATCGCCCGATACAAACTCGCTGCCTCTGCGAAAAACTTAAGCGCCTCAAACAGCGAGCGGTCGCGCTCCGTCGCCGCGCGTGCCTCGCTTAATCGAACTTCATAGCGATTAGCGGATGCGCCTTTCGCTGTCGGCGTGACTTCCAATTTGTAAGTGCCCGCCGCTGCGGCAACGAATTCGATGTTCTCCGGCCCTTGATTTCTGCTCTCGGAATCAAACTCGGCGATTAACTTTCCGTCAGCGCCGGACAACCTCACGGACACGTCAATTCCGCGTTGCTCGATTGTCAGATTCGCGTATTGCCCTTCGGTCAACGCCAGTTGATAAATGTGTTTCTGCCCGCCGGAAAGCTCGCGCTCGACGGGTTTGCCTAACTCAAGCGGCGTGGTTTCCTGTGTGCTCTGCGCTGCCGCGCTTTGTTGTTGTAGTGATGATTCAACCGGAGATCGGCGAGCACTTGACGCCAGCGCGTTCGGACTCTGAGCGAATATCCAGAGCACGAGCAGGAAAAGAGGGGACGGGCGCAGGTTTCTTAGAGATGAATAGCTTCTCTCCAAGCAGTCTCTTATCTGTTTGAACATCAGTGCCCCGTTGTTGGCGTGATTGCCAGGAAATTTTCAGGGTCGGGTTAGGGGAGTTATTATTTTACAACTCTGAAGGAATAATCACCAAGAATTTCAGACGCGCCGTTTGTCGGGACGCCGGAGACTCGCACGACGTAAATCTGCGGCTTAAGCAAATCAGCGCGAAAGGTGATGCTGAGCGTCTGGCTATCGCCTGCTGCTCTGGCCTTGAGTTTACCGCTGCGCCACAAGGTTTGAGCGCCGGACTGATTGAGAAGTGAAACCCGGTAAGCCGAAAAATCGTTGGGTTCGAGTTCCAACTGCATTGCGACAGCATCGGTTTTAGCCGGGATGGAGATTGTCGCGAGTTGTCCAACTCCGCGCATCTGCGCTGTGAGGGGGGTAGTGACGATGAAGGTTGCAACACCGGCTCTGGTCGGTGGCGATGGCTGTTGCTGCCGTTGTCCGGCGGCGCGTTGTTGTTCTAAGCGCTCCTGCTCGGCGAGCATTCGCTCACGCTCTTTTTCTATTGCTAAATTGGTCGCGTTCTGCCTTTCAATCTCCTTTTGCTGCTCCGCGGCGCGCTGCACAGGCACATCTCGCCGCGGTTCTTTTTGAGACATTTGTTGACGCCCGCGCCTGTTTTCAAAGACCAGCCAACTGCCCGCGATGAGCAACGCCAGGACCGCGAAGGCCATGCCCCATTGCCATACTAAACGTCTGGTCGAGAAGGCTTCTAACCTGGAAAACCACCCCGAACCGTTTCGCTTCGTCGCAGATTCGACATGTTTTTCCGGCAAAGCTTCCGCAGTTTGAGCGGCGGCATTTTTCTCCGCGAAGAGATGGAACGCTTGCGCTAATTTCACCTTCTCGCGTCTGAGCGGCGAAGCCAGATAATAAGATTTGAATTGCTCT
>JACCVS010000620.1 GCA_013698055.1 Acidobacteriota bacterium | reverse complement strand
TTGACCGCGACAATCAACTCAAGCGTGATCCGAAGCTCGCAGAGCTTTACAAGAAAATCACGCTCGGCAACGACGACGATCCCGCGCCGCTTATCCGCGACAAGTTCGGCGCGCGCTATGTCTTCTCAGACAACGAAGACATTCACGACAATTTCTACACCAAAGCGATGGGGAGCGGTTGGTTCGACCAGATTCACATCTACACCTTCGAGCGCAAAGACGGACGCGCTCTCACCGAAAACGATCTTGCCACTCTCAAACAGAATGCGCCGCCGGAATTTAACAACTGGACGCTCATCAGTGGAGGTCGCCGCGTCGTCTCGGGCACAATCACGGATTTCACCTGCGCGAACATCAACGGCCTGTGCGTTGATTTCTTCATCAATAAAGATGTTGACTCTACCGTCTTACACATCCGCAACGAGAAAGGCACTCCGCCAGAAGAAGCTCAGGAAGAGATGGGCGAAGAAGGAGACGAGGGCGGCGACGAAGGCAGCGGTGAGCCGCCAGCAAATCAGTAGAAGAAGAAAGTTCAAAGTTCAAAGTTCAAGGTTCAAGATTCAAAGTCAAGAATACGTTTTTGACTTTGAATCTTGAACCTTGAACTTTGAACTTTCTTAGTCTTTCGTTAGGGAACAAGAACCAGCTTGCCGAATTGCGCGCGATCTTCCATTAGCTCGTGCGCTTGGCGCGCTTCCGCCAGCGGTAACGTGCGATCAACGACGGCGCGGATTGCGCCACGCTCGATGAATTTCATCGCATCCAACATCTCCGCTTTTGTACCCATGAATGAGCCTAAGAAGGAGAGTTGACGATAGAAGAGCTGGCGGATGTCCGTGTGCGCGTCGAAGCCGCTGGTCGCGCCGCAGGTGACGAGCCGACCGCCCTTTGCGAGCGATTGAATCGAGCCGGGCCACGTCTGTGCGCCTGTATGCTCAAAGACGACATCTACGCCCCGCTTGCCCGTCAATCGTCGTACCTCTTTCGGCCAATCCTCGCGTGTGTAGTTGATGGTTTCGTCTGCGCCAAGCTCACGCGCCTTCTCTAGTTTCTCGTCCGATCCGGCGGTCGCAATGACGCGCGCTCCGCGCAGCTTCGCAATTTGTATCCCGATTGACCCGACGCCGCTTCCCGCCGCATGAATCAGGACATCCTCGCCCGGTTGCACCTGTGCTCTGGTGACAAGCATGTGCCACGCCGTCACGGTCACGAGCGGAAGAGCGGCAGCTTCCTCCCATGTCAGATTCTTCGGCTTAGGAATCACATTGACGCCTGGTGCAGCGACCATCTCAGCATAGCCCCCATCGCGCCTGTAGCCGAGAATGTCATACTCCATGCAGAAATTATCCTGCCCGCGCAGACATTCGATGCAATGCCCGCACGAGACTCCCGGCTGCAACATCACTTCATCGCCCGCCTTCACCCACGTCACAAGCTCGCCTGCTTCGCGCACTACGCCCGCGATGTCGTTGCCGAGAATGTGCGGCAGCGGAATCTCTATGCCGGGCAATCCGCCGCGCGCCCACACATCTAGGTGATTGAGGGCGCAGGCGCGAACCTCGACCAGAATCTCATTGGCTTTGATGCGCGAGTCTTCGACTTCCCGGTACTGTAATACCTCTGGCCCGCCGTGCTTATCAAAAACGACAGCTTTCATAGAATCTCCCCACCCAACAATACTGAAATGTAGACTTTGTGAATCTTCATCCGCAATATAGCGCGAAATATATATCAAACAGTAGCGGCACGGCTGTCCCGGCTCGTATTTCCCGCGTGTGGCGCGCATGGACGGTTCCTGCCGCTGCTTTTGCCTTTACCGATAGGGCGGTTTCAAAAGTGTCATAGCAGGAACGACGAGAAGCGGTTTCAGTTTGTATGCTCTCGCCAGAAAGTTGAGAGCAGATGAAAGAAGACAAGCCCAGCGCGACGGCTTACCTGATTGCGAGAAGCACGTTTTTTCTCTCTCTCGATCCTCTTCTGGGGCAACACGTCCCACAGCGTTCCGCCGAACTAAGCCGTCGGTTCGCTCATACTCGCTCACGATTCGCCCGCCTGCTTGACGAGGTGCTCAATTCAAAGCTGCTCCGACCGCTGGCTGTTGCTCTGGAGCGCGCAACGGTTCCCGGTATCAAGCTGCATTACGCTCTCAGAAAACGTTACCTTGAAGAGATAGCGCGCGATGCGCTCCGCGACCGCTTTCGTCAGGTGGTCATCATCGGTGCGGGCTTCGACACGCTGGCTCTGCGATTGCACGAAGCGTTTTCCGAAGCGAAATTCTTCGAGATAGATCACCCGGCCACGCAGCGCATCAAAAAGCGCGTCGTGGAAAATCATCGTTCGGCGAAACGTAACCTGCAATTCATCTCGCTCGACCCCGCGTGCGGGAATTTAGAAGAAAGCCTGCTTTCATCAGCAGACTATCAACCTGAGACGGACACGCTCTTTGTCGCCGAAGGTCTCCTGATGTACCTCGCGCCCGCAGAGATAGACCTTATCCTTCAATTCATCCGAAATCACAGCGGAGCGAAAAGCAGGCTCGCGTTCACGTTCATGGAGACGCAAAGCGACGGGCGAATCGGTTTCCGCGAGTCGAGCCGTGCGGTGGACGCCTGGCTGCGTCTTCGCGGCGAGAGTTTTAAGTGGGGAAGCGGGCGCGCCCGGATTGGAGAGTTTCTCGCGGCGAGAGGCTTCAACGTTCGCGAAGTCATTACTTCGGAGACGTTGAGAAAAAAGTATTTCGCGGCAGAAGAGCACATGCGACACCTTTCTCTCGCGGACGGCGAATGTATCTGCGTCTCGGAGCTTAACTGAAAGATTAAGTCTATGCCGATTCTGAGAAGAGTTAGTAGAGAAAGCGCGCCCGTGATGGATTCACCTGCGGCGTCGCTTCATCGCCGTTTTCGGCTGCTGCCTGCCAGAGCCGAGAGCATCGTTAACGATGTGCATTCCCAGTTGAACAGCACCCGCGTGCGCTCAACTGTCCAGCCCGATTCTATCGAAGCCGTGCAGGTGATTATTAAACGGGCGCGTGCTCAGGGACAATCAATCTCAATCGCGGGCGGCAGGCACGCGATGGGAGGACAGCAATTCAAAACAAACGGCGTGTTGCTCGATATGTCGCGGATGAATCGTGTGCTGAGATTCGACGCAAAACGGCGCGAGGTGGAAGTCGAAGCGGGCATTCAATGGCCGGAACTCGTCAACTATTTAGTCGAAGCTCAGAAAGGCCGCTCGCAGCAGTTAGGGATAGTTCAGAAGCAGACGGGCGCGGATCGTTTGAGCATTGGCGGTGCGCTCGCGGCAAATATTCATGGCAGGGGATTGACCTTAAAGCCGATTATCGGTGACGTTGAATCATTAGTCCTCGTTGATGCTGA
>JACCVS010000589.1 GCA_013698055.1 Acidobacteriota bacterium | reverse complement strand
AATTGAGTTTATGGCAGGCGTGTGGACGATCAGCAAGCGCAGAAAAGCGGGCATCGGGGGTTATGGCTCCGTTCTGCATAGGTTGCCGGGGCGAGAGAGGGCGCGTGCTGCCATCGCGAATAAAATCTTCTCCGACGAGTAACGCGCATCCGGCTTTCAAAAGGCAGTGTAATATAATAGCTTTTACTTAAAATTCATAGCAGTTAACTTTGCTTTTCAGTTAATTGTCCCGCGTTCACCTTTTCGATTTCTCTCAAGCTACTTTTTCCTGCGCTTCCTGTTCGGGCAGCGACCAGGTTTGTCCGGGCTCAGTCAGCGCAATGCGCCAGCTTTCATCTCCGGCTGCCTTGAGCAGGCGCGTGATGGGTTCTTTCAGAGGCTCGCGTCCCAACTGAAACGTCGAGTGATGCATCGGCAAGATATAGGTCGCATTCATCTCTCTTCGCATCGCCCACGACTGTTCAGGATTGGCGTGCGCGTGAATATATGGGTCGTAAGCGCCAATGGGAAGAATCGCGAGATCAATTTGAGCGCGATGGCGCAAAGAGGCGAAGGCATTCGTGTAAGCCGTATCGCCGCCAAAGACGAGCGCGCGTCCATTCTTGCTGATTAAAAACCCGCCGTAGCCGCGATGCTTATCCGTCAATTTGCGCGCTCCCCAGTGATTGACCTTGAGGGACTCGATCCGCGCGCCATCTATCTCCACGCTCTCGCCCCATTCAAGCTCATGCAATTGCTGGAAGCGCCGCACCAGATCAAGATTGCCCTTCTGGACGACGACCTGCGTCTTCTGGCGCGGCAGGCGACGCAGCGTGCCCAGATCGCAGTGATCCATGTGCGCGTGCGAGATAAGCACGGCATCAAGCGGCGGCAGCTCAGAGATGGAAAGAGCTGGCTTGACCAGACGACGCGGGCCAAAGGTCAGTCCCGCGACGTTTACGCCGACATTTGAGCGCAAGGCAGGGTCGGTCAACAGCCACGTGCCGTAAAAGTTAATCAGCACGGTCGCGTGGCCGAGCCATGCAACCGTCAGCGAGTTGTCATCCCATTTTGCAGGCGCGGGACGGTGCTGTGCAGGCGGGATGGGCTGACCGGCCTCTGCGAAACGTTGTGTCAGAAAGCGACGCGCGTGCTGGCGCGCAAAGCGAGCATAGATTTTCAGTTTTTCTGGATTCATATATTTATGGACGATTAGATGCTACCACGCCTCGCGCTGCTGCCCGCCATGAGCATCCCGGAAAATCATCAGGACACGAGACAAAAGTTATTATGTTTTTGTGTTTTTATGGCGAGTTTTGCCGGGTGTTGCCTAGTGTGCGGGAACGGATGCACAGATGGTGTCATGTTATATTCTTTTCATGGCGGATTCTTCCATTGACGGTGCAGCAACAGTCGCATGGCTGCCCGATCTGCTCTACACAAATGGGCGCTTCGAAAGCGGAGCAGCGCTTGTGTGCGATTCACAGGGGCGCGTCACCGGCATCACACGCGAGACAGAAAGCGCAGGTCGCATCATCAGGTTAAAGAATCGCGCCATGCTGCCCGGCCTCGTCAACGCGCACTCGCACGCCTTCCAGCGAGTGATTCGCGGGCGCACGGAGCGCCGGACTGGCGAGCATGATTCTTTCTGGACGTGGCGCGAAATGATGTATAGCGCGGCCATGCGGCTTGAGCCTGAAGAGATTTACGATGCGTCGCGGATGGCCTTTCTCGAAATGGCGCTTGGCGGTGTGACTGCCGTCGGAGAGTTTCACTACATTCATCGCGCGCCAGACGGTCAGCCCTACGATGATCCGAACCTGATGGCAAAAGAAGTCATCAGGGCGGCGCGCGACGTAGGCTTGCGAATCGCTCTGCTGCGCGTAGCCTATGCGCGCTCAGGCTATAAACCCGAGCCGAATGAAATGCAAGTTCGCTTTATTGAAACGAAAGTGAAAGATTATCTTCGTGGCGTAGAATCGCTGAAAACAGAGCTTGCCTGCACGGAACCCGAGACGGCATGGGTCGGCCTCGCGCCGCACAGCGTTCGCGCCGTGCCCGTCGAATACCTGCGTGAAATCGCACACTACGCGGCGGAGGATGCAGATGACATGCCCTTGCACATGCATGTGGCCGAGCAACCGGCGGAAATCCGCGCCTGTATGGAAGAGCATGGGCGCACGCCCGTCGAGCTGCTCGACAGCGAGAACCTTTTGACTGAGAACTTCACGGGAGTTCACGCCATCCACATCACGCCGGAGGAAGCGCGAAGGCTGGCGCGGGCGGACGCCACCGTGTGTGCCTGCCCGACGACTGAGCGCAATCTTGGCGACGGGATCGTTCCCGCCGAAATGCTCTTCGCGGAAGGTGTCGCGGTCGCCCTCGGCACAGACAGCCACGCGCAGATTGATCTACTCGAAGACGCGCGCGAGCTTGAATATCACTTGCGCTTACAGAAACTCGAACGCGCCGTGCTTGCGCCCGCTAAGGATGATTCCCCATCGGCGCTCGCAAGGCAACTCTTCGACTGTGCGACGATAAATGGCGCACGCTCTATCAATGCTCCTAGCGGAAAACTTGAGAAGGGATATCCAGCAGATTTTTTCACAGTAGATCTGAACGATCCTTCAATCGCCGGAGC
>JACCVS010000577.1 GCA_013698055.1 Acidobacteriota bacterium | reverse complement strand
AAAGGCGCTGTCGAGATGGCGATGATGGCCGAGACAAAGGCTGGGCACGCGGAGTTAAAGTCGTTCGCCGCAAAAATCGTGACTGACCAACAAAAAGAAATCAATCAAATGAAGGAGTGGCGCGATAAGTGGTACGCGGGCAGGTCCGAAGCCATGAACATGGAAATGCCTGGCATGACTGATTCGATGAAGGGCATGGACATGACGAAGATGAACTCCTCAACCGGAAATAATTTCGACCTCCTCTTCATCGACATGATGACGCCTCACCACCAGGGCGCAGTCCTGATGGGACGTGAAGCTCTTCAAAAAGCAGAGCACCCCGAGATCAAGCGGCTCGCTCAACAGATCATTACGTCGCAGGAAGCCGAGATCAAGAAGATGCAAGCGTGGAAGGCCGAGTGGTCAAAGCAGTAGCAGATAGTGTCCGGCGAACAAGGCAGTAGTAGTAATGCTCAACGGAATTATCAAGTGGTCGCTCAAGAACCGGCTGCTCGTGGTCGCCATCTCGGCGCTCGTGCTGGTCTGGGGAACCTATGTTGCGCTTCATCTGCCCGTCGATGTTTTCCCTGACCTGAATCGTCCCACGGTCACGATCCTGACCGAGGCCGAAGGACTCGCGCCCGAAGAGGTCGAGACACTCGTCACCTTCCCGATTGAAACCCTGATGAACGGCGCTCCCGGCGTGACTCGCGTGCGCTCGCAAAGCGGCATCGGCTTATCAATCGTCTATGTCGAGTTCGAGTGGGGCACCGACATCTACATCGACCGCCAACTCGTTGCCGAAAAACTCAACCTCGCGCGTGAGCAACTGCCCGAAGGCATTATCCCGAGCATGGGGCCGATTTCGTCCATTATGGGCGAGATCATGCTCGTCTCCGTGAGATCGAAGACGGGGGCGACCAACCAACTCGACGTGCGAACGCTGGCCGACTGGACGATTCGCCCGCGCCTGATGACTGTCCCTGGCGTGGCGCAGGTCATCAACATCGGCGGCGGCGTCAAGCAGTATCAGGCGCTCGTCTCGCCCGAAAAGCTCAAGCAATTCGGGATTACGATTGAGGACGTTGCGACCTCGCTCGAAAAATCCAATGTCAACACCACCGGCGGCTTCGTCGACGCGCAGAGTCAGGAGTACCTGATCCGCAACCTCGCCCGGTTCTATTCTCTCGACGAATTAAAGACGACGGTGGTCGCATACCGCAACAGCACGGCGATCAAGTTGGGGGACGTGGCAAACGTAGAGTTCGGGCCGAAGATCAAGCGTGGCGACGCTGGCACGAATGGGATGCCTGCGGTCGTCATGTCGATCCAGAAACAGCCCGGCGCCTCCACGCAGGAAATCACCGAGAAGATAGATGCGGCCATTAAAGAACTTCAGGCGACGATGCCTGAAGATGTTGAGATCAACCCGAATCTCTTCCGTCAATCTAATTTCATCGAAGCCTCGATTGATAATGTCATTGAGGCGCTCAGGGACGGCGCTATCCTGGTGGTAATCGTTCTCTTCCTGTTCCTTCTGAATTTCCGCACGACGGCGATCACACTGACGGCGATCCCGCTCTCGTTCATTATCACTTTCCTGATCTTTAAGGCTTTCGACGTCACCATCAACACGATGACTTTGGGTGGACTCGCGGTCGCCATCGGCGAGCTGGTGGACGATTCCATCGTGGACATCGAAAACATCTTCCGACGCCTGCGCGAGAACCGACTGCTCGAAAACCCGAAGCCGCCGCTCCGGGTCATTTACGAGGCTTCGCTCGAAGTACGCTCCAGTATCGTTTACGCCACCTTCATCGTCGCGCTGGTTTTCATTCCGCTCTTCGCTTTGACGGGCGTGGAAGGGCGACTGCTTGCGCCGCTTGGCCTGGCATATATTACGGCACTGGTCGCCTCGTTAGTCATTAGCCTGACTGTAACGCCCGTGCTGGCTTCTTATCTGCTTCCGAAAATGAAATCAATGGAGCATGACAAAGAAGGCTTCCTCGTGCGGTTCCTCAAGAAGTGGGATGAGCGCTTTCTGCACCGTACGCTTCG
>JACCVS010000573.1 GCA_013698055.1 Acidobacteriota bacterium | reverse complement strand
TATTGATAGGTGAATTGCACGACCCTTTGAACGACGCGACCGGCCTCGCGGCTATAGCTGGCGACGTTAAGAACGACGGCATCGCCCGGCTTGAGCGCGTTGACGATGCGCTCGAACTCCTCAAGGGTGGTGGTCGGGATGCGGTTGATGCGCAGGATCACGTCACCCTCACCCAGGGAACGCGGGCGAGCATCGGCGATGATGCCGTTCGGGTCTATGTCTTTGACGTAGAGGCCGCGCACGCCTGTCAGTTTTCTTTCATTAGCGATTTGCGGCGTCAATTCTTGAAGCGTCACGCCTAACCGCACGCGATTGATTTCAGAAGGAGCTTTCTCCTTTGCCGGAGGCGCAACGGGCGCATCCTCATCGCGCTGTGCTAAGGAGGTTGGACGCTCGCCGATGGTGACGTTCGCCGTGCGACGTTCGAGCTTGCCATTGACTTCGCGCAGGTAAGTGAGCGCCACCGTCTGTCCGACTGTCGTGCCAGCGACCTTGTTAATCAAATCCCGATCACCGAGGACGGGTTGGCCGTTGTACTCGACGATGATGTCGTTGGCCAGGATTCCGGCTTTGCCCGCCGGTCCCTGCGCGTCTCGCACGTCCGTGACGATTGCGCCCTTGGTGTCCGGTAACTCGTAGACGCGCGCAAATTCAGGTCTGACAGAATCAAGGAAGATCCCTAAATAGCCGCGCCGGACTTTGCCAGCCGAGATGATTTGTTGATAAACGAATCCCGCTTCTTTTGATGGCAGGGCAAACCCGATGCCGTTGTAATCTCCTGTGGAAGTGGCGATCTGCGAGTTTATGCCGATTACTTCGCCGCGCATGTTGACGAGCGGCCCGCCGCTGTTTCCACGATTGATGGCCGCGTCCGTTTGCAGGAATTGTTGGAAGCTGCTGAACGGAGGAGCGTTTCGCTCTTTCTTTGAGATGATTCCGGCGGTCACGGTTTGATCCAGACCGAACGGCGAGCCGATGGCCAGCACCCAGTCACCGACTTCAGTTTCATCAGAGTTGCCAAGCTTCACAAATGGCAAGTCACGTCCCGACTCAATCTTGACGACCGCCACATCCGTCTCTTCATCTATGCCTTTGACAACGCCGCGAAACTCTTCGCCGGATTGAAGACGCACGGTGATGCGCGTCGCTCCCTGAACGACGTGCTGATTGGTCAGGATGTAGCCCTTGGGATCAACGATGAAGCCGCTTCCAACCCCGCGCGCCGGACGACGCGCCTGCCGGCGCAGCATGTCCAGAAGCGGATTGTTTGTCGCCGGGTCGTCCTTTGAATCTTCGTCATCACCGCCACCACGCTCGGCCATCTCCGGCGCAGCCGTCACCGTATCAATGTTAACGACCGCAGGCTCGACGCGCCGCGCGATTTCGGCGAATGAAGCTGAAAGCGCTTCGGGCGCACGCGCCGCGCTCGCCACATCGTTCTGCGCGACCGCCGGGCGACCCGTCAGAATCGCGCCGATGCCGACGCCGACAACCAGACACGCTGCACCCAGCGCCACAATCCACACGCGCAGCTTGCGCAGGATAGATCGTTCCGAATCATTCATTTGATCTTTGGGAAGCTCGTACATCTAATACCACCTTTAAAGAAAAGCTCTGCGAAGTGTTGCTCAGTGCTCTACTGAATAACCTCAACTGCCCATGTGCTTGAAGCTTTGTCGAAGCCGGGCACAAAATGGGAAGGAAGCGAGTATAGCAGGAGTCGCAATGTAAAGAGAAGATGAAGGCGGATTGAGTAAGTTAGCCTTGTATATTTGTGTTACCTGAAATTAGAAAGATGAGCTGGTGTGAGCTTCGCCCTTTCGTCCGCCTGAAATAAAAGGCTGCAACTTCTTATTTCTTTTCACCCATAATTCTTCACACGAAGGGCAGCGGTAGAGTTTTGCTTTCTTCTGCAAGAGTCGCATCTCCACATTACAACGCGGGCAGGAAACTGACGAGAAGATGAAAAAGAAATCAGGGAGACATTCCAGCAGCCCGAAAATAAAGTGAACTAAGGACATTTCAACTTGCCCATTTCCTCACGCGGCGTAGCGAGCGTAAACGGTCTTCACCTTTTCCAGAAAATCTCTGCGGTCAACGATGTAGTAAAGCTTCACCGTGCCTTCGCCGCCTGCCAGATGCTCGACCAATTTTTCCAGCACTTCAAACTGGTCGCGCTCGGTGATGCCCTGAGCATCAAGATGTCCGCCGTAGCGAAAGCGACGTACAAGCTCAATGAGCGT
>JACCVS010000563.1 GCA_013698055.1 Acidobacteriota bacterium | reverse complement strand
GATGTGTTGCCGCTTGGAAACTTCACCGAAGAGGAGTTGTTGCGACTGGCGGCGACTGCGGACAAGCTGAGCGAACATCCTCTGGCCGAGGCGATTGTCGCGGGCGCACGCGCGCGAGGCATCGCTTTCGGAGAGCCTGATGATTTCAACGCGATTCCCGGCCACGGCGTAGAGACAACGATTGACGGCGTGCGTGTGCTGGTTGGCAATCGCAGATTGATGGAGCGCGAGAGTATTTCAACGGCAGAGTTTGAGCAGACCACAGCGCGGCTCGCCGATGAAGGCAAGACGCCGATGTTCGTCGCAATAGATAATTCGCCTGCCGGAGTGATCGGAGTTGCTGACACGCTGAAGGAAGATTCAATCGCGGCAATTCGCGCTCTTGAGCGGATGGGAATCCAGGTGGTGATGATGACCGGCGACAACGAGCGCACGGCCAATGCCATCGCGCGGCAAATCGGAATCAAGCGCGTGCTGGCGGAGGTATTGCCTGAAGAGAAGGCGCGGCAAGTCGAGAAGTTACAGGCGGAAGGTAAAAATCGGCTCGTCGGGATGGTCGGAGACGGCATCAACGACGCGCCCGCGCTGGCGCAGGCGGACGTAGGATTCGCCATCGGCACGGGCGCGGATGTGGCGATAGAGGCTGCGGACGTGACGCTTGTCGGCGGAAGTCTACAAGCTGTTGTGACGGCTATCGAAACTTCGCGCGCCACGCTCAGGAACATCAAGCAGAATCTGTTCGGCGCATTTGTCTATAACGTGCTCGGCATTCCCATTGCCGCAGGATTGCTGTATCCGATCTTTGGCCTCTTGCTCTCGCCGATTATCGCCGGGGCTGCGATGGCCGCGTCGAGTATCACAGTCGTCATGAACGCTAACCGCCTGCGGTTCTTCGAGCCGCGCGCTGTCAAGAAGGAGCATTGATGAATAATACACAGATTATTGTGACTCTGGTCGGGCTAATGATGATCGGCTTGATCGTCTGGTACTTCTGGCTCTGGAAGGGAGATTCAATTAACGCGCGACGCGCGGCGGGAGGTGATGTGCTGGAAATTGACGTGACGGTGAAGGGAGGCTATCAGCCTGCGACCATCGTCGCCAAGACCGGACAACTGTTGCGCCTGAACTTCACACGCAGAGAAGCGAGTCTCTGTGGTGAGGAGGTCGTGCTGCCCGACTTCGGCAAGCGCGCGCACCTGCCGCAAGACAAAACAGTTCCCGTCGAAGTAACGCCGGAAAAGCCCGGAGAGTATGAATTCACCTGCGGGATGAACATGTACCGTGGGAAGCTGATTATCGAATAACAGGATGCGTCCTGCGGCAGAAGCGCGGGCCATGAATTCCCGCCGCACGAAACTTGAACTCATGATCTTGTGGTTATGAAAGCCTCGGATCTAATTGCCACCTCTTGACACCTAGTGACATCTCTCTCGTTAACCGATCCCACCGGTTGTCGCAATCACGTAGGCGAAGAACAACAAAGCCGGGAGACTCGTGCATATCCCGATGATAGCTTTGCCTTTGCCCGCTCCAGACTTAACCAGAGCAATTATTCCGAGCACAAGGCCGATTATCCCCACCGCCACCATCAAGTAGTAGGCGGGCTGTACGAAGCTTATCAAGTCGAAATTTCCGTTCCTGACCATCACAACGATGAAAAAGAAGAAAGCCGTCAAGAGAAGCGACGCGAGGCCGCTGAACATTGCAGCCTTTGCTAGCCCTCCGCCTCCAGCAACGCGCGGAGCGTAGGGCGCGTAACCGGCCTGCGGATGAGAGCCTCCTCCGGGATTCCAATTCTGCGGAGGAGGAGGCCAGTTTTGTTGTGGTGGTGTTCCGTAAGGCTGCTGAGCGCCGCCGCCTGGAGCATTGTATTGCGGCGGCGCATTGGCGATCAGAGGCGTCCCATCATTCGGGCAGAAGTCAGGTGCATTATCGGGGTAGGCTTGTTGGCAATTGGGGCAGCGTTTCATTTGTCTATTAACCTTTTCGTTCCATCTTTAGAAGACCGCGATGAGGTGGAGAGCATTATACATACGGGGATCGGCTCAGAGAATTATTTTTCGTCCGAACTTCTGGTCGGTCAGGTTAAGGCCGTAATGTGACATCGAAGTTTCGCAAAACAGGGCATCAAAATTGATAGTTATATTATTACCAGTTACATGCTATCTACACATCGCGCCGAGCGTACCAGTGGTCTATGACTTTTCACATTCCACGGATGAGCGGCGCTAGAACGAGGATTATCAAAGCGGCGATGGTCGCGGCGGCTACCAATGCCTCAACGATTCGCCGGGCGCTCTTATCGAAGGGGAGATATTTCACCAGAGATAGTAAGATGCCCCCGGCAAAAATGATCACAAAGGC
The DNA here is from genome assembly GCA_013698055.1 of Acidobacteriota bacterium. Taxonomy (GTDB): domain Bacteria; phylum Acidobacteriota; class Blastocatellia; order Pyrinomonadales; family Pyrinomonadaceae; genus QHXM01. Next base: position 2,691 of record JACCVS010000563.1, on the reverse strand, counting down.
TGCCAGCGCCAGAAAAATCATGGGTTGCATAAAACAGCCTCAGCCTTTCGGCATCCGGTTGATGATCTCCATTGTTTTAACGCTCACCGTGCAAACACGTTTGAGCAGATCAATGACCGCTTCTTTGTAATCAGCGAAGCGATAGGTATTGAATTTTTCCGCGATGGTGGCGTCCGATGGTTTCTTTTCCTTGTACTGGTCGAGAATCCATTCAAGCGCAGAGCGGTTGCCGAGCTTGTATTCCCAGGCGGATGCGGGGACATTCTGCAAAACTGTTTCTGAGTCGAGTTCGATTGTGCCGTTGTCTTTGTCGGCTTTTAATTTCGGGCGCGGAGTTGAGTTTGTTTGCGCGTCAACTCTTTTCAGCTTGTAGGGACGCGCGGTTTCGTAGTTGACGTGCAAGTCCATCAACTCCTTGCCCCACGCCGCCCATTGCCGGAAGTCCGTGTAGAAGGGCAGACGCGGAAACTCGCGCTTGAGGTTGAGTTCGTACTTGTGGCGATACGCGGGATGATGCAGGACGGCGTAGGTGTAATGAAAAATATCTTCGCGCGTGATGCGCTTGTTTTTGTAATGCGTTTGAAACTGCTGCAAGCCCCAATCCGTGATGTTCTCAGTTTGCTGTCCTTCTTCGTTGTAAACAAAGAGAGGCAGCGACATTGTTCCTGCGGCTGCACCAACAAAATGCAAATCTGCGATCAATTTTGAGGCTAAACACATGAACGGCTTTTGTGAACTTGCATCAGTGTAATGAATAAATCTGTTCTCTTTGTCAAAACCGCTACCAATAAAACTTTCATGGATATTGGTCAACCTATCAAGCAAGAGTTTATCGCAATATATAAATTGATCTGTGAAAGGCCTGTAAGCAACCTTAAGCATTTTGTTGCTGTCAAAAATAAGTGATTTGTTGGTTTTAGAAATCTTGGTTTTTAAGTCTCTACTCCATTTGACTTGTTCAATATACTGACTCTGAGTATTAGCTGATGATATTTGTTGATTCAACTTCTGAATAAAGAATCGTGCTTTCTCGCCTAAACCGTCCTTACTGTAATCGTAAACCCATTCATCTCTATTTGTTGAAATGCCGAGAGAAGTTTTTCTAAATGTCTGATTTGCATCACTTAGCAATCCCTTAATTCTTACCGGGATAAGTCTATCGAAACCACCTTCGGCTACTTCTATCCAAGTATGTTCCTTGGTTGGCGTGACCCGCTCAAAAACAATATCTTTCAGCTTATTGTCACGAAGGTAATTCTTCTTATCTTCTGATGATCTGTAATCTGCAATCTCGTTATAGTAAATCTTGCAACCAGATTTCTGTTTGTTCTTCACCAAGAAATAAACTGCAACGCCGACCCGAATTTGATTGTTGAAAACATTGCCAGCTTCCCGCCTTCGTCGTTCACCGCTTGTGCGGGCATCTCCTTTCAAATTTATAATCCAAATCTCATTAAACTCATCAGCGACCGCTTTACGAAATCCATCATAGGTTCGTGAGTTTATAAAAGAAGAATTTGAAACAAACGCAATGACTCCGTTTTCATCAATCCTGTCGCTCGCCCAACGCAGAAAGCGCGCGTACATGTCATAAACTTTAGTCTTCTGCGCCGTCGAGTTTTTAACGAACGTGTCCTTGATGCGCCGGTCAATCTCTTTGTAGTCGCGGTTGCGGTTGAAGTCGTTAAAGTTCGCCTGATTCGCGTTGTACGGCGGATTGCCGATGATGACAGAGATTTTGCGCTCGTTCTGATTCTTGATGCGCGCGGCGTTCTCCGAACTGAGGCCAAACATCAACTCCTGTTTGTGTTGGTAGTGGAGCGCGGCGGTGTTGTCGAGCGTGTCCACGAAACAGATGTTCCTGAACTCTTTGTATGCGCCGATCTTCTGCTGGTACGTGTATTCGATGTTGAGGTTGGCGATGTAGTACGGCAGGATGGCGACTTCGTTGGCGTGAATCTCGTGCTCGAATTTGTGCGGCAGGTATTGCGCCGGGATATGCTCGATCAATTCCGCAACGAATGTTCCAGTGCCCGTCGCCGGGTCTAAAATCTCCACGTTCTTATCGGCGAGCGTCCGGTTGAAATGTTTTTCGAGCAGGTAATCCGTGCTCTCGATCATAAACCGCACGATCTCGTTCGGCGTATAGACCACTCCGAGACGATCTGCGCCCTTCGGATTATAAACCTTGTAGAAATTCTCATAGACGGTCTTCAGGAATTTCTGCTTTTCGTGATGGTCTGCGATTCCTGCCGCCGCATCCCTGATCGTGTCGTAATAGCTGCGGATGTTGCCCAGATAATTCTGCCGCACGCTGTAGGTCATAAACGTCTCGATCACCGCTTCCAACTCGCGCGCAATGTTGTTGTGGCGCAGGAATTCGGCGTTGGCGAAGACGTTGGTGAAAATGTCTGCGGTCAGGATGTGCTGAATCATCATCTCGCGCACATCATCGAGCGTAATCTCCGGGTTGATCTCCACCTGACAATTCGCCAGAAACTCGTCGCGCTTGGTGATGAATGATTTGTTCGTGTCGGCTTCGGTTTGAATCAGGTGGCGCAAGCTCTCGACAATCGTCGGCACGTCTTCGGTGAAGCGCACCAGAGCCTGAGTAAACTCTCGGACTTGCGGCGGCTCGAAATTGACGAAGGTATGCAAAATCCTTTCGAGCAGTTCCGCATCCTTCATCGG
>JACCVS010000543.1 GCA_013698055.1 Acidobacteriota bacterium | reverse complement strand
TTCTGTTTCTGTCCCGCTCACGGCGCGACCCTCGCCCGGTCAAAGCGGTCAACTGGGAACGCTGGACGCTTCGCTTGATTTCTCTTTAGCGGAAGTGGTTTGCTTACGCTCTCGCTTTCGCTCAATTGCTGCTGTCTGTTCGGCTGTCGCGAGCATGGCATCAATCTGCTTTTTAAGATCGCCTTGATTGACGATGCCGGAGATTACTTTCGCTATGCGCCCGTCTCTGCCGACGATGACCGTTCCCGGCAAAGCCCCTCCCAAACCAAAGCGCATCATATCGGCTGTGGTCGCGCCCATCCAGACAGGAAAGTTGATTTTTGTTTCTTTAACGAACTGTAAAACTTTAGCGCGGTCTCCCGTTTCGTCTGCGGATGCGCCTACTACCTGAACGCCGAGCGCCGCATATTCGTTTTGAATCGCGGCAAGGTCAGGCATCTCTTTTCGGCACGGCACACAGTACGTCGCCCAAAAATTGAGGACGACGATGCGGCCTTTAAGCGCGCTCAAACGCTGTTCAGCGCCGAACGGGTCTTTGAGCGTCAAATCAACTTCCTGCCCTAAAACGTTGGCGGCTTCCCTCTCAGCGATACTCGCCGCAAGGACTTCGAGCGTATCAACGCGGATTGCGCTCGATTCTTTCTTCTTATGCACCGAGCCTGTGACGGCAATCCGCTTGCCGATGTATTCAAGCCAATTCTTTCCGGGCAGACGAAACTTGCCTTGTTCTAATTGATAGAGCGTGAACTTATCGCCTTCGCGCACGGCAATCAGCGTCGGGTCGCCGCCTTCGACGCAGGATTTCGATTTCAACAAATCTTCCGCCGTGCCGAACTCGATTTTTGTGCGGTCAGCTTCCGCCCAACAATCGGCGCAACACACAACCTGTCCTTCAAGTTTTGTCGCGCCTGTCTGCGCCGCAGCAACTAGAGATAATGAAACCAAAAGTAACAAACCTGTAAGCCAACTTCGCATGACTTTCTCCCGCAGAAATTGAGCAACAAAGCGCCTTATTACTGGCGTGGTGTTCGTAAGTTGTAAGATTGGAATGATGGTTAGCGGGGACGCCTGTAACGCCCCCGCTAAGGTTAAGGCAAGTGCCCTCTTACTGCTTGCGAGTTGTAGAGCAAGAGCCGCCTGTGCAGCAACTTGCGCCCTCTTTGCAGCAGTCCGCGCCTTCCTTATGATTCATCGCACAAGCCTGCTCTGCGGTCTGCTTGCCGTCCGCTTTTTGTTTCGCACAGCAGGAAGCATCCTCTTTGCAGCATGAAGCGCCCGACGCACAGCAACTATTACTGTCGTCGCCAGACTCGGATGGCTGAGTAGAGTGGTTCTTGTGGGTGGATTTGTGGCTCGCGCAGCAGGATGCGCCTTCTTTGCAACAGTCCGCGCCGGAAGCGCAACAACTTGCGCTCGACTGGTTGTTACCGGACTCCTGCGTTGATTGCGCGTAACCGCCTGCCGCATTAATAGCCCCGACCAAAGACAGAGCTAGGGCAAGAGAAAAGACTTTGATTTTTTTCATTTGTACGTCTCCTGATTGAAGAAAAGAGTGGTAGGTTTTCGCCAATGAGCGATTCATTGACGCGCTTAATGCCTACCCGTTTCTAAATCAGAAAGACACAACAGCGAAGGTGGGTGCTTCCCCTGTCGGGGACTCGCAATTGATATGTAGGAAGTGGAGTAGATGTTCGAGAGTCCGACGCGACGGGCAACCCGCTTCCCGCGACAGCAAGCGGCACGTCCTTTATGCTTATCTTGCGGGCGGCGTCGGCAGATACTCCGGCAAGCGGACAGCAGGAAACATTCGTGGTGTGCTTAGGAAGCCTGACATTTTCCGCCCCATCCCCGTCATCTTCCTTGCAGCAATCGTGACCCGAAGAAGTGGGGCATGATTCGCCCTCAGAAGCCGTCAGCGATTCATCTTTATGCGCGGCGGCTACGTTCATTTCGCAGCCGATGATGCACCCGACGCCAGCCAGCCAAAGCACAAGGACAGAGGCGGCAAGGCGACGAGCTATCACATTGAGTCTGGACGGCGGCGCAAACATCGTGGTCATTATACAGATTCGGGCTTTTCGGCGCTACTTAGAAATTTCCGGTGTCAGCATCAATGGCACGCCCCGTCACAGCAAGTTTCCCCGCGCAATGCCTCGACGCCTTCCTTTATGATTATCGGAGTCATTACCAGAGCAGCTATGGGGTCAGCCCACCACCAGCCGAAAAGAGCATTTAACAGAAGCCCGCCAAGCAAAATTGCTGAAAGGTACGCGCAAATATCGGTCTGCCGCGAATCCGCCTGCAATGCCCGACTGTTAATGCTCGCCGCAACTTTTCGCTTCGCCCTGGCCAGCAGCGGCATCACGACAAGAGACAGCGCGGCTAATCCAATGCCGATATAACTTGCTTGCGGCGGCTCTCGTATTATTAGAGATTTCGCAGCATCAAAGGAGACATATGCGGCGAGAAGAAGAAAGCTGACGCCGACGACTTTTAAGGCTATCTGTTCGGCACGCTCCCGCTTTTCAGGCGCGTCCATCTGCAAGCGCCAGAGCAGGGCAGCGCCTGATGATACTTCAATAATCGAATCAAGCCCGAAGCCGACGAGAGCGATGCTGCCTGCAACTAACCCTGCTCCGATAGCAATGACAGCCTCAAGCAAGTTCCACCCGATGGTTAGATATTCTAGCCAGCGGCCACGCCGAACATTAGCGGCGCGGGTTATTTCATGGTCTAGAACATTAGTGCTCACAGTTATTATGATACTACCCTTTGAGATTCTTAATAAGCGCGGCTGATTTAGAGATGGATAACTATAATGGGAAAAGCCGCCCGCAATTTCTTGCAGACGGCCATTCCTATTAGCGCCACGAAAACCTAGTATGCCGATGGTGTGCCTGTATTACGATGCTGCTCAACTGAGCGCGTGAACCGTAACTATAAGTGAAGAAAAGCCGTCGAATTTCAACTTTCAATCTCTACGCGATAGTCTTCGATGACGGGATTCGATAAGACCTCGCGCGCCATTCTTGTTGCGGCCTCGCGGGCGTTGTTCTCGCCGAGCGCACCGTCGAGCACGATCTCGAAATATTTGCCCTGACGCACGTCCGCGATGCCGCCAAATCCCAGAAGCTCGACGGAATGCTGGATGGCTTTGCCCTGTGGGTCAAGGACGCCGGGTTTGAGTGTGACGTAAACTTTGGCTTTCATAGCAATTATCTTATCACTTGTCGCTCTCCTCAAACACTCGCTTGAAGACAACATCAACATTCCTGAGATAAGTGTCGAGCGAGAAGGCGCTCTTGATCTGCTCCGGCGAAAGATGCTGTTGAATGTCCGTGTCTTCTGAGATCAGTGTCTGAAAATCGCCGCCTTCATCCCAAACCTTCATCGCGTGGCGTTGCACCCATTCGTAAGCCGTCTCGCGCGAGACTCCGCTTTGCGCCAGCGCGAGCAAGAGCTGTCCGCTGAAGACCAGCCCGCGCGTCGCGTTCAAATTTTCCAACATGCGCTCTGGATAAACGACGAGGCCGTCGAGCAGCGACGCCGTTTTGCTCAGCATGTAATCGAGCGTGGCGGAAGAATCCGGCAGCACGATGCGCTCGGCGGATGAATGCGAGATGTCGCGCTCGTGCCAGAGGGCAATGTTCTCAAGGCCGACGATTGAGTTGGCGCGCACGGTTCGCGCCATGCCGCAGATTCTTTCGGACAAGATAGGGTTGCGCTTGTGCGGCATCGCACTCGACCCCTTTTGCCCGCGCTTGAAACGCTCCTGCGCTTCTCTCACTTCCGTTCGCTGCCAGTGGCGAACTTGCAGCGCGAATTTTTCGAGCGACGAGGCGATGATGGCGAGCGTGCAAAGATACTCCGCATAGCGGTCGCGCTGGATGACCTGCGTGGAAACGAGCGCGGGCTTGAGTCCCAG
>JACCVS010000538.1 GCA_013698055.1 Acidobacteriota bacterium | reverse complement strand
GCCTGTCGTCCTGATGAACGCCATCAGCGCGGAGAAGGAAATTGCCCCACAGGTTGATGGGCGAATTAAGAGGATTGGCCAATGAAAGGAGCGACGCGGAGGCGTAGCGAAAAACAGAAGGCAGAAGTTAGTAGGAGGAAGGCAGCACAAACAGATTGCTTTCTGCTTTCCGCCTACTGCCTTCTGCTTTCCAGTTTCCTCCCCGTGTCTCTTCACGCCCATGTTCGATGATGACTTACCCGACGGCCTGAAGCGCGAGGCGATAGAGTTGTTCGGGCGCGCGTTCGAGGCGCAGCAGGTTAATGACTACGAAGAGGCGATCAGGCTTTATAAGAATTCCATCGCAACCTACCCGACCGCCGAAGCGCACACTTTTCTCGGCTGGGTCTATAGCTTTCAGCAGCGTTACGACGAAGCGATTGAAGAATGCCTTGAAGCCATCCGAGTTGACGAGACGTTCGGCAATCCGTACAACGACATCGGTAGCTATCTCGTCGCCCAGGGTGATCTCTACACTTGCGTCAAGTGGTTCAAGCGCGCACTGCTTGCGCCGCGCTACGAATCTTACGCCTTCCCGCACATGAATCTTGGCCGCGTTTTCGAGCAGCGCGGTCGCCTCCTCGAAGCCGCACGCCACTACGGCCTCGCCCTCGAACAGGAACCCGGATACACACAAGCCACCATTGCTTTAAGGAAATTACAGGCGCGACTGAACTAAAAGGGATGATGGAGGTCTTCAGGGATGAGGGAAGTCTTCAGGGATGAGGGATGAGGGATGAGGGATGAAAGAAGAACGCGCTTTCTTTACCTCATCCCTCATCCCTCATCCCTTTTTTTATCTCCGTCTTGCGCCGGTTTTCGTCAACGGCGACGTAAACGACTTCGGCTTCGGTGACGCGGATGCGGTCGCGGGAGGTTCCGCCGTGGCGTTCGGTTTCGACGATGACGCGGATGGTGATGGAAGTTGTGCCGACGCTAACGGTCTCGGTGTAGAAGCTAACGAGGTCGCCGACGAAGACAGGTTTGTGAAAGATGACTTCGCGCATGGCGACCGTCACGAAGCGCGGTATTCCCGTGTGGCGATGAGCTTCGATTGCGCCCGCCATATCAATGTAGCTCAGGATAATGCCGCCGAAGATCGTGCCCTGCGGATTAGTATCGCGCGGAAGCAGAGTGATGCGGATTGCCGGGTCTGTGTAAGAATTCATCACAACAAAGGGATGAGGGATGAGGGATGAGGGATGAAGTAAAGAAAAAACGTTCTTATTTCATCCCTCATCCCTCATCCCTGAAGACCTCCCTCATCCCTTTCTCTAATCCATTCTGTGATCGCGCTTTTCATTTCGCCCAGATGCCCCTCGAAGAAATGGTCTGCGTCACGGATAACTTCGACGTGAGCGTGCGCCTCAACAGGCAGCGTGGCGGCGAGAGCGCGCACTTTGTCTGCCGCGCCGAACTCGTCTCGGTCGCCGTGGACGAAGAGAATCGGCTTGCGGCATGATTTAAGAAACGCAAAGTCGTATTTGTCAACGGGTGTGCCGATGCTAATCAGATTGCGGACGCGCTCATCGCTAATGCCGACCTCCATGCCGACACGTGAGCCGAAGGAGAATCCGGCGAGCGTGATTGGCTCGCTCTCGTATTGCTTCGTTAAATAATCCAAACTGACGCGAACATCTTCAGTTTCGCCGCGTCCTTCGTCGTGCTCGCCAGTGCTCTGCCCGACACTGCGAAAGTTGATGCGGAGCGTGATGAGTCCGGCATCATTCAAGGCGCTGGCGGCGCGAAAGACTACTTTGTTGTGCATCGTGCCGCCGCCGAGCGGATGCGGGTGAAGCACAAGCGCAACGCCGGACGCGGAATCTTCGCGCGGCTCCTTGAGGATCGCCTCAAGATTGCCATGCGGAGCGGGAATGAAAAGATTGCCAGCCGGATACATAAAACAGTTACGAGTTAAGAGTGACAAGTGACGAGTAAAACCAAATCATTTAAGCCTCGCCAGGAGCGACCGACAAGAGTATCTTCAGCACAATACTTGCAAATCGCGTTGCTGGTTGGCATCTGCTACCATTAGTAAATTATCAGAAAGCGAGGCGCACTGGCTAATGGACTCGGGTGGCAGAGAATTTGTTGTCGTGTTGATTGTGATGGGAGTGCTGCTTGTCTTCGCAATCGCAGCGGTCGTCATCTTCGTGCGCGTGTGGCGCAAGGAAAGAAGGTAAATATCAATCTTCGTACAATCATCTCGAATTGAGCCCGTGTCTTTGAGCAATTTATATTGAAATGATGTCAGGTTTGGCGTAGTATGCGCGCCAACGAGGTACTGCTTTTAGGCCGAGCGTGTTGCCCAGTTTTTTACCCGCTGTTTTCATCAATTCTTCTTCTCCGCTCCTGCTCCTGAAAGCCATCAGAGCCAATGATCGGACAGACAGTTTCTCACTACCGTATCTTAAACAAGCTCGGCGAGGGCGGGATGGGCGCTGTCTACCTGGCGGAAGACTCACACCTCGGCAGACGTGTGGCCATCAAGTTTCCGACGCGCAAAGAAGATGAGAAGCAGTTCCACGCGCGCTTCCTGCGCGAAGCTCGCGCTGCGTCGGGGCTGAGCCATCCGAACATTGCCACCATCTATGACTACGGAGAAATGCCGGACGGGCAGCCTTTCATCGTCATGGAGCTGGTCGAAGGGAAAGCCTTAAGCGAGCTGCTCCACGAAGACAAGCTGACACTCGCGCGCGCACTTGAACTTATCGAAGACATTGCTGCCGCGCTGGGCGAAGCTCACTCGCGGGGCATCGTTCATCGTGACATCAAGCCGTCGAACATGGTGCTCAACGAGCGCGATCAGATAAAAGTCCTGGACTTCGGTCTGGCCAAGCAGTTGGGAAACGGTGAAGCCGCTCATACCGACCCCGATGCCCGGACTCTGCTGGCGATGCAGACGCAGAGCGGCGTCGTCATCGGCACTCCGCTGTATCTGTCGCCCGAGCAAGCAAGGGGGGTTCCGGTAGATGCGCGCAGCGATCTCTTCGCGCTCGGGGCAGTGCTCTATGAATGCCTGGCGGGTAAGCCTGCTTTCTCATCCGTCGGCGCTGGCATAGTCGAGATTGCCGCCAACATCATTCACGTTAATCCGCCTCCTCCCTCCACCTTTAATCCGCGTGTGCCGCAGGAGCTGGATCGCATTACGCTCAAAGCGCTGGCGAAGAAGCCGGAGCAGCGCTATCAATCGGCGGCTGAGCTAATCAAGGATTTACGCGCGGCTCAGGCTGTGCTGCACGAAGACGATATCGGCCACACGCGCGCTCAAAGAATTGAAGCCGCGCACGGCACGGGGCACGTCAGTGCGCTGGCTACGCTCTCCGATATCTTTAAGCGGCCACGCATCTCGGTCGGCGTAGTCCTCGCCGTGCTCGTGCTTGCAGGTCTGGCCGGATGGTTAATATGGCGTAGCCTGCAACCCGCGAGGCACCAACCAACAGTTGAGGCCGCGCGCTGGTATGAAACGGGGACAAACGCCTTGCGCGACGGAGCTTACTATCAAGCCAGCAAGGCTCTGGAGCAGTCCATCGCTGCCGACGAGAATTTCGCCCTGGCACATGCACGCTATGCAGAGGCGCTGATGGAGATGGATAACATTGACCGGGCGAAGGATGAATTGCTGCGCGTGACGGGGCTGACTCCCGACCGCTCTGTGCTTCTGCAACTCGACGCCCTCTATCTTGATGCCGTCACGGCCACCGTCAGACGCGACTTCGTAGGGGCGGTCAAATCCTACGGCGAGATTACGCGCCTCTCTCCGAGCCAGCCGCAGGTTTACGTTGATCTGGGCCGCGCCTATGAAAACAACGAAGAGCCGAAGAAAGCCATTGAGAGTTACGCCAAAGCAACTTCGCTCGATCCACAGTACGCGACCGCTTACCTGCGCGCAGGCATTCTCTATGGTCGTCAGCAGGAGATAGCGAGCGCCACCGCAGCGTTCGATAAAGCCGAAATTCTTTACCAGGCTCTGAGCAATATTGAAGGGCGCGCGGAGGTCTTCTTTCAGCGAGGCTTTCTTTTCCGCAATGTGGGCAAAGTTACAGAGGCGCGTCCGCAGTTGCAGCAGGCGCTCGATCTGGCGCGGGCGATTAATAATCAGTCGCAGCAGATTAAGACTCTCCTGCAATTAAGCAGCGTCGCTTTCGCCGAGGGAGCCACCGGCGACGCACAGAAGTACGCGAACAACGCGATTGAGTTGGCGAAGGGCAGCGGCATGGAGACCCTCGCGACGCGCGGACTGGTTGATCTCGGCAACGTCTATTTCGCGCGCGGGGATTACGCTGAAGCAGAAAAGTATTTCGGGCAGGCGCTTGAGTTCGCGCAGAGGAATAAGGGGCGGCGCAACGAAGCGCGGGCGCTGCTGTCGCTCGGGAGCCTTCGCATCCAGCAGAGTAATGCGGACGAAGCGGCGCGCTATATCGAGCAGGCGCTGCCATTTTACCAGCAAGGGAATTATCGCAAAGAGGCTTCGCAGGCCATGCTCTTACTGGGACGCGCCAACATCCTGAAGGGCGATTATGCGGCGGCGCTCAAAGCCTATCAGCAGCAGCTTGAGAACGCCGAACAGGTCAATGACCAATCGCAAAAGGCTATCGCGCACGAAGGCATCGGGACTGTGCTTGCTTTGCAGGATCACTACCCGGAAGCTCTCAGCCATTTCGAGCAGAAATACACCATCAGCGTAAACCTGGGCGACCGCAAGGGAATGGGCTACGGCCTCGTCGAGCGCGGCAACACGCTCTGGCAGATGGGACGCTATGAAGACGCTCGAAGGGTTCTGGATGAAGCCCTTGCTCTGGCTAATCGCCCGGACGGTGGTTTCAAATCACTGCTCGCGGTGATTTACGTGAATGAAGCCGGAATGGCTCTCAGCCAGCGCCGATTCCCTGTGGCCAAAGAGAAAGGCCAGCAAGCTCTTGCTCTCGCGGGCACACAGTATGCGGAAGCTATCGAGGCGAAACGCACCTACGGCATGGCGATGGCTTTCTCCGGCGCGGCTCGCGAAGGAAGGGCGCTATGCGAAGAGGCCTTAGCGATGGCTGGCAAGAAAGATCCGTCCCTGCTCTCAAGAGTTCAGTTGGCGCTCGCCCACGCGTTGCTTGAGGATGGGGACGCGCAGGGCGCACTGGCAACCACGTTGCGGGCGCAGGAAAGTTTCGCCCGCGCAGGACAGCAGGAATCGGAGTGGCGCGCGTGGTTTGTCGCGGCGCTTGCCAGCCGTCGCGCAGGTGATGAGACGAAGGCGCGTGAACATGCGACGCGGGCCGGAGAACTGCTTGCCGATCTTGAAAAGAGATGGTCGCCGGATGTCTACAGCACTTATCTGAAGAGGCCGGACGTTCAGGATGCTCTTAATCAACTCAAAGAAGATTTTGGTTTAGGCAGATGAAATAAACTACTCAACCCCAAAAGGAGAAATTGACATGGCAGTAAAAAAAGAAGGAACAAGTGGTAAGAGCGGTTCACAAGCCGGTAGAAAAAAACAACGAGCGCCAACGCAGGACCCGATCATTATCACGGGTGGCTCTGTCAAATTGGAGTATGCAAACAAAAGCATTGATGGATTCAGGGATAATGGTTCCGGAGGAGGAAAGAAGAAGCTCAAGCACAAAAGAAATCGTGAAGATAATCCTGAAGAGACTTGGACAGCCGACCTGACGTGTTTAATAGTCACCGACACAGCCGCAGGCACGGCTCAAACCATAGACTTACGTAGGATAAGCGACCACTGTCGCATTGAAATCTTCTATGATTTTGAGTAGGCCGGTTCTGGCTTGGGTAATTAAAAAGACCACCCCCTACTTCTCACGGTAACGAAACACTAGCGAGACATGTAGTCTCTCAGTCTCTTGTTACTACCGCTCTTACTCACCGGAAAAGGAGCAATCAAGATGGCAACAAAAAAAAGCAGCAAAGCTGGTCAAGGAAGCAAGGGCAGTAAGACCAGCGCTAAAGGCCACAAAGCGAGTAGAACCGGAGGAAAGAAAGGCAGCAAAAAGGGGGGCGATAAAGTGGGCGTTGACCCATTAATTCCGACCCAGGACCCCATCATCATTACGGGGGGCTCTGTCTTTTTGCAGTATGCAAACAAAACCTCGGATGGTTTCGTTGATAACGGCTCCGGTGGAGGAAAGAAGAAACTCAAGCACAAGAAAAACAGCACAGGGCCTGTTGTGCTGACCGTGGTCGAGATTGTGGATACCAAAGGAGTCGTCCCGACACAGCGAATTGATCTCAGGGCCCTTGGAATTAGCCGTAATTGTACGATCACCATCAACTACGATCTTTAGTCGCGGCGCAAGAAGCGCGCTCTGCACAAAACTCGAATTGACCGGAAGCGGTTTTGCCAGTGTTGAAGGGCTGATTAATATTCCCGGCAGCCCTTAATCAAAGGCTCGAACGGCGAGTGATTTATCCCAAAGGAATAGGGCACGGATAGTCTTAGCGACTCCATCCGTGCCCTATCTAATTTCGAGCTGCCTGCCGGTTACTTCTTTCCCTGCTGCTCTTTTTTATCCGTCTCGGTGACGCCTGCGGCTTTCTCAATCGTCGGGATCGCTTCTACAACAGCGCCTTTGACAGCCCCTACGGCGGCGGCGGCGAGCACTTGACCAACTACCGTTTTAAGAG
>JACCVS010000521.1 GCA_013698055.1 Acidobacteriota bacterium | reverse complement strand
CAAGTCCTGATGCACTTTCGCAAGCGCGGGGTGAAGATGGAACAGACGACCGAAGACGGCGAAACGCCCGTGCAGATCGTCAAGGGAACGGAGAATCCGAACTCCATGCCGGTCGTTGACCGGATCGCCCTCGACAAAGCGATAGCGCAATTGCCGCCCGGCTACCGCACAGTCTTCACGCTGCACGACATCGAAGGACACGAGCACGAGGAGATCGCGAGGATGCTCGGTTGCTCTGTCGGCACGTCGAAATCGCAGCTTCATAAAGCGCGAATGAAATTACGTGGGCTGCTCAGGCAACAGAATGCGCCGCAATAGCTTCAAAGTGCGTCCTGTGGGTTTCACCAAAGCATTTCCCCGAAACCTGCGGCAACAACGACATTCGGATATTCCGGCGGCTTCGGCTGGAAAAGGAAAGTCCCAGGCTTATGCAGTCTCCCCAGGATTGCTCAACGACCATGAAAAATCACGCCCCCAAGCGTTTTGAGGTCTTCTGTATTAGCGACATCGCTTTTTTATGCGATGACGAGAGTAAAGGTTAGAAAGACAATGAACTGCGATAAGTGTCAGGAACTGCTCAGCGACTTCCTCGACGGAGTGATGAACGGCGACGATCAAGCGACGTTCAACTCTCATCTCGAAGAGTGCTTCCCCTGTTTTAACGTCCACGCCGAGATGAACTCGATTGTGAGTTTTTGCCGCGAGAATCGCGGAGAATACCCCGCCCCACCAAACGAGCAGGCGATGTGGGTGCGGATTCGCAACACGGTTGAGATCGAGTCTAACGCGGCGGCAAATGCTGCCGCTCAAAACCCTACGCCAGCGGCGCGGCGTGAAAGCTGGTGGTCGCGCATGATGGAACGAAGCTGGGAGCTATCGCTTCCACAAGTGGCTGCCGCCGTCGTCGCTATCATCGTCATTGCCTCGCTCGCCACCGTCTTCGGCCTGCGCGGGTTCCAGAAGACAGGAACGGAAAACAGCATCGCGCTGACAGGCACGAGCAACAGAGGCGGAGTTGCCCTCGCTGGTGACATGAAGAATGCCGATCTCAATGGCCGGCTCCGCCAACAGCAACAGCAGATTAAATACTGGAGCCAGATTGTTGAAGAACGGAAGGTGAACTGGAATCCCCAGGTGCGCGCCGATTTCGAGCAAAATCTGAATCTCCTTGATGAGACCGTCGAAGAGTCGCTCCAAAAACTTTCCGCGCGCCCTTCAGAGCATGATGAAGTGACGGAGGAGATGCTCAACTCTGCGCTCAACGATAAGATGCAGCTCCTCAAAGAGTTCTCCGATCTGTGAGGCCGTCAGTCACGACGTAATGCAATCCGCCCGCGCTCTGTAGCCTTCTGGCAACGCGCGGGCAGATGCTTGCAGGGAATCTCCCACAACGAAGATTTCAGTTGAGGAGTTAGTAAACAAGAGATGAAAATTCGCACGCTCGACACGCGCTCTCGCACTCTCACGGCGCGCGCCGTCCTGACAGTAATCGCTCTTGCCATCCTCGTTCATGCGATCCCCGCTGACGTTTATGCCCAGCGCAGCGTTACGAAAAAATACCCGGCGCAGAAGAACGTTCGTCTCGAAGTCCGAAACATCTCCGGCACGATCACGGTCGAAGCCTGGGATAAGAACGAGATTTCAGTGACGGCAAAGCTCTTCACGCCCAACGCCCAGTTCACGCCTGAACAGACTCCGAATTGTATCGGCATAGATATCGTGCGCGACAATCGCGGGCGCATGGTTGGCGATATCAACTTTACCGTCAAAGTCCCTGTTGATTCGACTGTGGACATCGAGACCAAGCGCGGCAACATCAGCATCAATAACGTTCGGGGCGGAATGGTGCGCGCCCGTGTTTCGACAAGCGGCGATATCGAGTTGACCGGAATCCGCGCTTCAGAAGTGATTGCCGAAAACGGCGTCGGGGATATGGTTTTTGACGGCGAGCTTGTGGCGGGCGGCTCTTACACCTTCAAATCTTTGTCGGGTAACATCAACATCAACATCCCGAGGAATTCTTCATTCAGCCTCGTTGCCAGCGCGCAGCCGCAATCAATCAATCTCAATTCGTTTGCGAGCCCTCAGTTAAGCATCGTCGCTGACGGTCGCAAAGTTTACGGTGATGTTGGTGGGGGCGGCGGGCGGCTCCCCTCGCTCACGGTTTTCAACCAGCGCGGGAGAATTTCTTTCATCGCTCGCTGAGATTTCAAGTTTGTCCAGTCCGACTTGCCTTTGATGCGGATGCCTCTTCTGATCCGAAGTGATCCATGAAGCGGCGTCCGCTTTCATTTTAAGAGACCATTTTGATGCCTAACTTTCAGAAACATTTCATCAAGCGCTTCATGCCAACTGCCTTCAGTCTCATTTTCTTCGCGCTCGCCATCTCTCTTTCTCAGCCAGTAGCGCAAGCTCAGAAGAAGGATGGGAAGAACGCGCCCGTCGTCACGCTGCCCACGCTTAAACGCACGACGAGCCGCCACGAGGTGCGGCGCTTCGCTTATGGCAGCAGCCTGACCATTCTCGGCGCTCCCGCTGGCTCCATCACCATCGAAGCGTGGCCGCGCAGTGAAGTTGACATTACTGCCGAAATCGAACTCTTCGCGAACACCGAAGAAGAACTCGCGCTTCTGGCTACAATCAACAGCTTTACGATTGATGATGACATCAGCCATCTCAGAATTCTCACGACGGGGACGCACGACAAGGCTTTCATGCGGCGCGTCGCAAAGAAATTTCCGAAAGCGCTTTTGAATTTGCCCTGGAAGATTGATTACCGCATTC
>JACCVS010000508.1 GCA_013698055.1 Acidobacteriota bacterium | reverse complement strand
GCCTTCCGCCTTCCGCCTACTGTTTAAATCTCGGCGATGTTGAGCGCGGCGTTGAAGTCCCGGTAAAGATCATTGTAATCGCGGAGCGTGCGCTCAAGCACTTTTGGCAGCTTATCTATGTCAGAGGTATTGACCACCAAACTGACATTGTGGACAAAGGCTGCGTGGCTATCCAGAGTGCGAAATGACGGGGTAACGTGAACGACAATGATGCGGCGGCGCTTGGCCGGGGAAAGAGTCGTTATCTCGCTCGTGACGAAGGCCGCGCCCTGCTCCACCAGGTCAAAGTCGGGTTCGAGAATAACCACGTCCATCTGCTCTTCGCGCATTCGTTCAATGGCCTGCGAGGTATCCTCTGCAACGTAAACCTGATAATCACTATCAACCAGCGCCCGCCCGATTGTCTCGCGGCGCGGCGGAGTGACGCAGACCAGCACGCGCCGGTGTTCCCATTTCAAGCGCGCGGCGCTCTGCTTCTTTCCCGGAACCGCCCTGCCCTGCTGCAACAACTCCGCCAGCAAGCGCGTTAACTCGTTCGGTGCCGCTGGCGACGAATCGCCATAACCCTCAACTTCGCCGTTATCCGAAGCCTTATCAGACTTGAAGACCGGCGCGGGCATTTGCGGGTTAAATCTCCCGCCTTCCAGCGCGGGCGTCTCGCCGAGTGACAGCGCACTCTGTTGTTCGTGGGCGGTCGCGGTCGGCTGCGCCTGGATAATGCTCTGACACTTCGGACAGCGCACGGTGAACGCGCGCGAAGGAACTTTCGCATCGTCCAGTTGCAGGCGCGTCGTACATTGAGAACAGACAACAATCATTGTTTTTAGTCGCTATCAGGAAGTTGATTGAATGTGCCGCCGCGCAAATTCATTTGAGCAGCAGAACGTGAATCCATTACTCGATGGCGCTGAGCATCGAGCCGTAGTCCTTAAGAACGCCGACCGGGATTTTCTCATTCCCGTCGCGAATGAAATCCTCGGACGAAGAAAGTCCCTTAAGCTCAAGCAGCAAATTGTTCTGATTGGTGGCGAAGGTCAGCCCATCCTCCAGCGTCACGATGTTGCGCTGGATCATGTCCTTGATGACGCCATCGAAATCCTGCATTCCGTCCAGCTTTCCATCGCGCATCGCATCCAGCAGTGATTTGCCTTCGCTTTCGCCTTCTTCGATGTACTCACGCGTGCGTGGGCTGGATTTGAGAATCTCGACCGCGGCGATGCGCCCGCTCCCATCTGCGCGGGGAATCAATCGCTGTGAGACGATGTAACGAAATGTCTGAGCCAGTCGGGTTCTGATGACCTTCTCCTCATTCTTTGGATAAAGCCCGATGATGCGGTCAATTGATTTCGAGGCGTCAATCGTGTGCAGCGTCGAGAGAACAAGATGTCCCGTCTCGGCTGCTTCGAGCGCGATCTCCGTTGTCTCGAAGTCGCGCATTTCGCCGATCAAGATCACTTTCGGAGCCTGACGCAAAGCAGCCCTGAGCGCCGAAGGAAAGTCTCTTGTATCGGAGCCGACCTCGCGCTGGTTGATGGTGGAGCTTTTATGCTGGTGCAGAAACTCTATCGGGTCTTCGATGGTCACGACGTGGTAATGCTTCTTCTCGTTGATGATGTCTATCACGGCGGCGAGCGTGGAGCTTTTGCCAGAGCCGGTCGGCCCCGTCAGAAGCACGATACCGTTACGCAGCTCGGCGATGTCGGCAAGCTGCGGCGGCAGGCTGAGCGATGTCAAATTGGGGATGTCGGTCGGGATGACGCGCATGACGATGGAGTAAGAGCCGCGCTGCTGAAAGATGTTGACGCGAAAACGCACGCGCGACGGCAGGCTGTAACTCAAATCCGCCGTGCCCGTGTTAACCAGTCGCTCGGCGGCATCCGGATTACCCTGCATCAGCGTCATCGCAATGATTTCGGTCTGATAGGGCATTAGTTTTTGCAGACCGAGCGGCTGGACGGGCGTCAGCTTTCCATTGACCTCAACCTGCGGCGGCTGGCCGACGCTAAAGTTCAGATCGCTGATTTTGTCAGAGACGAGCAGCATTCGCTCGATGATGGGCGGCAAATCAAAGAAGCTCATTTTAAGAAGGGCGCTCCGTTTGTGGAAAGTGACCGGACGGTCTCAAATCAAGGCAAGTCGGATGAAAACAGCGGCAGCAGGGACATCAAGAGCAGGCGAATTCGCACCGCCCGAACAACCGTTTGATTGTCGCGTATAACACTGGTAAAACGCAAGTAAAAAGTGTTGGCCTCTGAGTTTTTCGAGCAATTTTTAAGATTCAGGCTGGAAGCGGGCTAAAATACTTCTCATGCGGCTCTCAATTTCGGTCGGCTCTGAGAGCAGGAAGCTGAGACAAGCGACCGAATCGGCTCCGGCTTTGAGTACGTCCTCGATATTTTCAAGGCAGATGCCGCCAATGGCCACGAGCGGCACATGGCCGATTATCTGCCGAACGCGGCGCAAGCCTTCGAGGCCGACTACAGGGTCAGGATTATCTTTGGATGAGGTGGGGAAGATGGGGCCGATGGCCAGGTAATCAATTGGCAGGAGCGCGGCTGCCCTCGCCTGCTCGACATTGTGAGTGGAGAAACCGATGATGGCACGCTCGCCTAGAAGCTGGCGCGCGGCGGCGGGTGGAAGATCATCCTGTCCCAGATGTACGCCGTCGGCGGAAAGCGCGAGCGCGATGTCAACGCGGTCGTTGATGATGAGACGCACGCCGCGCGAGCGCGCAACGAGCAAGGCTTCCAACGCCACGCGGTAGAACTCACGCGGCGCGAGGTGTTTCTCACGCAGTTGCACAAGCGTTGCGCCCCCTGCGCTCAAACGCCTGACCTGCTCCGCGTGTGAGAGGCCGGAGAGCCGCGCATCCGTGATCGGGTAAAGTTTTGGCAGCTTGATTTGCAACTTCGATTAGAATCGCTCTTCGCTTCAGCGAGCTTACAGCGAGGCTAGAAAATTCCTGACCATTTGCCGTGACATTCCGGCGTATTCTTCTTCCGGCTTTGTGTATCTCTTCAATTCTTCCAACTCCCGATTCAAGCGCTTCTCAAGTTGCTTATCACTGGGCCGCCGGTCAAAATCCTTCATCAACTCCTGCACGCGCTCCATCTGCGCGAGCACCATTTTCGCACGCGCCCTGCGCTCCTGCACCAGCCCGAAGCGTTGTAAGCCATAAACTTTAATAGAAGCTTCTCCTTTAGGACTGGGTTTTCTCTTAATTAGCTTAGGTCTGACGATGCCTTCTTCCGTAAATTCCAGATGTTGTTCCGGCTTGTCCTGAGCTGGATCGAGGATTAAAGGCTCCTCACGTTTTCTACTTTTATGCGACAGTCTTCTCTTGGTCTCATCAATCAGCGGGAAATGATTTGCTTTGCCCACTTTAATGGTTTTGAATTTTGTCTGGTCTGTGGGGTTCGTCTCATCGGGAACCTTTTGATTGCGCTCGCGGTTGCAGTCAATGCA
>JACCVS010000507.1 GCA_013698055.1 Acidobacteriota bacterium | reverse complement strand
ATTGCCGGACTCACGCTCGACCAGATTGATGTCATCGAACTCAACGAAGCGTTCGCCGCGCAATCTCTGGCCGTCATCAAAGAACTCGGCCTCGACCCTGAGAAGGTCAACGTCAACGGCGGCGCGATTGCTCTGGGACATCCCTTGGGTTGCACAGGCGCGAAGCTGACGGCGACCATCCTGCGCGAGCTTGAGCGACGCAACGGTCGTTACGGGATGGTGACGATGTGCGTCGGCGGCGGGATGGGCGCGGCTGGCATCTTCGAGCGGATTTGAGTAACTTTACGTGAACGCGACTCGCGCCCGCGCATCTTTTTGCGGCGGTGGTCGCTATTGTACTGAAAATATAACTTCTGAGAGGAACCCCTATGAAAACATTAAAAGGATTTCTGGCCCTGAGCCTTGTGACGGTCTTCTTTGCCGGCTGTTCCAATAACGCGAACAACACCAACACGACGACCACAACCAACAACGGCAACATCAAGACGACCAGTTCGCCCCCGATGACGACAAACACAACTTCGACGATGAACTCGGCTAGCTCAAATATGAACGCTCCTACGTCAACAACAGGCGCGGGAGAAACATTCACGCATCCTGAAGCGGGCGTTCAGATGATGCTGCCCGCTGGTTGGAAGTCCAACAACGAAGGCGAAACGATGACGGTCGGCCCGGCGGACAATTTAATCAACGTCGTTCTCTGGGTTCCGACGGGCGACGATTTTCAGAAAGCTGTTGACGACCTCGCCGAGGAGTTGGATAAAGTCATCAAGAATTCGAAAATCACGAAGCCGGGCAAAGAGACAACGCACAACGGGATGCAGGCCTATACGACGGGCGGGACAGGCGAAGTTGATGGCAAAGAGATCGTGTGGTCAGTTGATATGCTGAAAGCCAAAAAACCATTTATCGTCTTGACCTTCGGCGCGCCGCAACAATCAGAGGGTCACGCGAACGAGTACAAGCAGTTTATCGGCAGCCTCAAGCTAGTGGAATAAGCAGGCTTGAAGTTCTCGACGGCGAGGCCGGGAGTTGCTGAACTTGGTTCAAGCAGACGGCCTCGCCGCCAGCGACAGAGTTGAGATGCACGCGCGCTTTTGTGAATGTAAAGTTCGAGAGTTGATTGAAGACGAAAGGAAGATTTTATGTCAGCTGTAGCCGAAGAGAAACAGATTATCAAGGGTGGAAGTTTCCTGATCGAGGATCGCAGCCCCGAAGAGGTTTATACGCCGGAGGATATTACGGAAGAGCATCGCATGATCGGCGAGACGACGCGCGAGTTCATTGATGGCGAAGTGCGCCCGCACCTCCCCGAACTGGAAAAGCATGACTGGACGCTGGCGCGCGAACTAATCAAGAAGTCTGCCGACCTCGGCTTGGTTGGCGCGGTCATTCCTGAAGAGTACGGCGGTCTTGGACTGGATCAGACGAGCGGTGTCGTGGTGGCCGAGAATTTCGGGCGCGCCTCATCTTTCGCTGTGACCTTCGGCGCGCAGACCGGAATCGGCACGCTTCCCATCGTCTATTTCGGCAGCGAAGAGACGAAGAAAAAGTATTTGCCGAAGATCGTGACCGGCGAGCTTGTCCCGGCCTATGCGTTGACGGAAGCGGGTTCGGGGTCGGATGCGCTCGCGGCGAAAGCGACGGCGAAGCTCAGCGAAGACGGCAAGCACTACATCCTCAACGGCGAGAAGATGTGGATCAGCAACGCCGGATTCGCAGACCTCTTCATCGTCTTCGCGAAAGTTGACGGCGACAAGTTCAGCGGCTTCGTCGTCGAAAACGGCGAGGGCGTGAAGACCGGAGCCGAAGAGCACAAGATGGGCATCAAGGGTTCAAGCACGCGCGCCCTCATCTTGCAGGATGTCAAAGTCCCGGTTGAGAATTTGCTCGGCGAAGTCGGCAAGGGTGCGAAAATCGCCTTCAACATTCTCAACATCGGTCGCTTCAAGCTGGGCGCGTCCTGCGTCGGCGGGATGAAGCTGATGATTCACGATTCGGTGCGCTATGCCAACGAGCGCCATCAGTTCGGGAAATCCATCTCAAGTTTCGGTGCAATCAAGGCGAAGCTGGCCGAGATGGCTATCAAGA
>JACCVS010000498.1 GCA_013698055.1 Acidobacteriota bacterium | reverse complement strand
GAATTGCAGCGCATCATCAAGAAAGCGTTGCAGAAGAACGCCGACGAGCGTTATCAAACCGTCAAAGATTTACTGCTCGACCTCAAGCATTTGAAGCGCGAACTGGAATTTTCCGATGAACTCGAACGCTCGCACATTCCGGCTTTTGCAAAATCGGCAAACGTCGGCGCTGTAAATCAATCAAGCGAGAATGCGACCATCATGCAACCGGCGGTTTCGACGCAAAACAACATATCGCAACAACCATCAAGCGCGGAATATGTTTTCGGCGAAGTCCGGAAACACAAATTCGTGTGGCTCGGCGCGTTGGCGATTCTACTGCTCGGCGCAATCGGCTTGGGGTACTGGTTTTTCGCCAGCCGTTCCGCCAGCGCGACGCAAATCACATCCATCGCCGTCATGCCGTTTGTCAACGAAAGCGGCAATGCGGAAGTTGAATATCTGTCGGACGGAATGACTGAAACTTTAATTAGCAGTTTGTCGCAACTGCCTAAGTTGAATGTTAAAGCGCGTTCGAGCGTGTTTCGTTACAAAGGCAAAGACACAAACGCGCAGACTATCGGTAAAGAATTAAACGTGCAGGCGATTTTGAACGGGCGCGTCGTCCAGCGCGGCAACGACTTGACGCTCTACATTGAGTTGGTTGACGCCAATACGGAGAATACTTTGTGGAAAGCTGATTACAACCGCCCGATGTCAAACCTCATTACATTGCAAAGCGAAATTGCGAGCGATGTTTCACAAAAGCTGCAGGCGAGAATATCAAACGTCGAGGCGAGGAAAATAGCAAAAAGTTACACGGCAAACGCCGAAGCCTATCAGCTTTATCTCAAGGGGCGTTTTTACTGGAACAGGCGAACGGCTGAGAATATTAAGAAAGCAATCGAGCAGTTCAGAGCGGCAACCGAAAAAGACCCAAATTATGCTTTGGCTTACGTCGGTCTTGCTGATTCTTATATCGCGCTGGGAAACTACGCGGATGCTTCTACTAACGAAACATTACCGCAAGCGAAAGCCTACGCAATGCGTGCGGTTGAATTAGACGACTCACTGGCGGAAGTACACACTTCACTGGGAAACATCAATGTCCATTCATGGAATTGGGCTGAGGCTGAAAGAGAGTACAAGCGGGCGATTGAATTGAATCCGAATTACCCGACGGCGCACCAATGGTATAGCCTCTGGCTTACTTTCAACGGGCGGCTCGACGAGGCATTAACGGAAATAAAACACGCGTATGATCTCGACCCGCTTTCGCCTATCATTAACGCGAATCTCGCCCGTACCTATCTTCTCAAGGGAGAATTAGACACCGCAGCAGAGCAATGCAGAAAGTTTATCGAATTTGACCCTGCTCAACCACAAGCCTATTTGATTCTCGCTTTCATTCGTCAAAAACAGCTTCGGCATTCCGAAGCGATTGCCGAAGCTGAAAAAGCCGTCGAGCTGTCACAGAGGGCAAGCGATAAGCTGGCGGCTTTAGGGTATTTCTACGCGGCGGCGGGAAAACGCGCGCAGGCACTGGAGATTCTAAGAGAGCTTAAAGAGAAATACGACTCGCGCAAATCGAAAGCAGCTTATATTGCGTGGGTGTATGCCGGACTCGGAGACAATGATGAGGCGTTCGCATGGCTCGAAAAAGGTGTTCGTGACAGAGACGGCTTTCTCGCGCAGTACGTCACGTTATTCACAGCACTGGATTCGCTTCGCAGCGACCCCCGCTACGCCGAATTGTTGCGGCGAATAGGATTATCGCACGCAGTGAAATAGTCAAAGAATTATGAATTTTGAGACGCAGAAGAAAATTGGTCACTACGAAATCCGCGCGAAAGTCACACTTTTTGAACTAAGGCTAAAAAGCTTGAGCCGAAAAATGGCAAGCCTGAGCAGGCAGCACGGAATCGAATAATTGGTGGACTTAAGTTTCCGTTAGATTAGGGATAGGTACACCTCTTCAAACAAAGTGATTTTTACAGAGAGCGCGACCCAAAATTTGTATAAATATTCAGGGTGCTTGTATAACGCAGACGACCATTTTGAAGAAATAAGCAGCTGTGAAAGCTTAGCTTACCGACGAGAAACAGATAGCCGAGCCTTTGCGCTCAAAGCGGTTTGCTTCATGGGCGGTAAAAATAATAAAAAGCATTTAGGTGTTAAATCGTGTCGTCGCATATTGTGAGTAATAATTACAAACAGATGCAGCATTCTATAGTGGACCCGTAAATTCGGACAAAAGATGTGCTAGTTTTAAGGTGGGTTGGAACCACCATGAGAAAGCACTATACCGCCGCCTTCAAAGCGAAACTCGTCCTCGAGCTTCTTAAAGAAGAGAAGACGCTTGCGCAACTGGCTTCCGAGTATCAAGTCCATCCGAATCAACTCCGTCAATGGCGTGACATGGTTCTTAAAGAGATGGCTTCGCTCTTTGATAAGAAAAGTCAAACCGCTGATCTTATCGCCGCCCACGATCAACAGGTCGAGGAGCTTTATGCGGAGATTGGCCGACTGAGCGCGCAACTCAGTTGGCTCAAAAAAAAATCTGGTCTCGATCCTGCGGCGCGATGAGCGCGCGGCGCTGGTTGAATGGCACGCTTCAGAGTTTGCCATCAAGACACAAGCTGAGTTGCTCGGACTCAATCGCGCGGGGCTATATTATCAGCCGGTTGAGCCCCCGGCTGAAGAGGTCGCCTTGAAACATCGCATTGATGCTCTCTATACAGAGAGTCCGTTCTATGGTTCGCGACGAATCACGGCCTGCCTCAGACGCGAAGGTCTGCTTGTCAATCGCAAACAGGTACAGCGTCATATGCGGGAGATGGGCATCGAAGGCATTGCGCCAAAGCCGAATGTGGGTCTGGCCACTGCGGGTCATCAAGTTTTTCCTTACTTGCTCAAAGGGCTTGAGATCAAGCAGCCGAATCAAGTTTGGGGTATTGATATAACCTACATCCGGCTGCTCGCCAGTTGGATGTACTTGGTAGCGATCATCGACTGGTACTCACGCTATGTGGTGAGTTGGGAACTCGATGATAGTCTGAAAGTTGATTTCGTGCTCACGGCAGTCAATCGAGCCTTCAGCCAAGCGAAGCCGGAGATCTTTAACTCGGATCAAGGGAGCCAGTTCACGAGCTTGGCCTACATCTCGACGCTGCAAGATGCCGACGTGCGCATCAGCATGGATGGCAAAGGGCGAGCCTTCGATAACATCTTTACCGAGCGACTCTGGCGAACGGTCAAATATGAAGATGTATATATCAAAAATTACACGACGCCGCGAGAGACCCGTGTTGGAGTTGGCAGTTACCTTGAGTTTTATAACGACAAGCGAGTCCATCAAGCGTTGGCGTATCGGACGCCAGCCGAGGTGCATTTCGGATATTCAATTGACAAACAGCAACGGCTTTAGCCGACTCAAATGAAAGGAGCAAATTCCACCTTAAAAGTGGTCGAAATTTTGTCTTGATTTTGGGGTCCACTATAATAAGGTACTCGCAAGTAGTTTAGCGTTCCTAAACTCAACCACTATGCACTGAAAGTGCATAGATTGCGGCGATGACTGAAAGTCTCGCCTCTTCTTAATTACAAACTTGCTGAAATGCCAGTTTGCGTTATGGATTTCAGCGGAGTGCGTTGCAACTGAAAGTCTTGCACTGAAAGTGCATAGCTTTCGACTAACGCACGGGAACAGTAAA
>JACCVS010000468.1 GCA_013698055.1 Acidobacteriota bacterium | reverse complement strand
GATTGCAATCCACGCGGAGCCGTCGTAGGTGTCAATCGTCAATCTTTCGGGAATCAACGGGCGCAGAGCTTTCTCATCCATGCGCCAGTGCATGAAGAGCAGCTTGCCCCAGTCCTGATGCATGATCGGTCTTCCGCCGGGGCGCTCGCGGATCGCCAGGCGTTCGAGATCGGTTAGTTGCTTTATCCCCATGTCTGGCTCATGGCTTGAATGTGCTTAATGCGATTATTCACCAGAGAGGGCGTGGGAATTGCGGAATGCGGATTGCGGAGAGAAAGACAGGCGCTTTCTTCTTAAATCCGCATTCCGCATTCCGCAATCTATCTAAGAGTTCGGCTTCAGATACTTCTCAAACCAGCCGAGCATGTTCATGTACCAGAACTCGGAGTTCTGCGGCTTCAAGACCCAGTGCCCCTCGTCCGGGAAAATTAGCAGCTTGGATTCAACGCCGCGACGTTGCAGCGCCGTGAAAAGTTGCAAGCCCTCGCCGATGGGAACGCGATAATCAAGCTCGCCGTGAATGACTAGCATCGGTGTCCTGAAATTTTTCACGGAGTTATGCGGAGACCAACGCTCGTACATCGCGGGGTTGTCCCACGGAGTGCCTTTGAACTCCCAATCCGTGAACCAAAGTTCTTCCGTCGCTCCATACATGCTGGTCAGGTTATAGACGCCGTCATGCGAAGCGAGAGCCTTGAACTGGAATCGCTTGTCATCATTGTGACCCTCGATCCAGTTGACCATGTATCCGCCGTAAGAAGCACCCGCACCGCCAATTCGATTCTTATCAATAAAGTCATTGGTGGAAATAACATGAGCGACGCCGTTCATGATGTCCGTATAGACTTTGCCGCCCCAGTCGCCTGAGATTTCGTCAATGAACTTCTGACCGTAGCCGGTCGAGCCGCGTGGGTTCGGCATGAAGACAACGTAGCCAGCCGATGCGAAGACCTGCGGATTCCAACGATAGCCCCAGTTGTTGTTCCACGCAGATTGCGGCCCGCCGTGAATCAAGACGAGCAGCGGCCATTTCTTCGTCGGCGTGAAATTCGCTGGCTTGGCGACGAAGCCGTGAATTGAAGTTCCACCCGCGCCCTTCCAGGTGACGGACTCAATGGGTTTGAGATTGAAGCCGGAGAGTTGCGTTTCGTTGCTGCGAGTGATTTGAGTGACGCCGCTTCCGTCGGCGTTAGCGCGGAAAATCTCCGTCGGCATCGTCGAGCTGCTGCGCGTAAAGACGATTGTTTTCCCGTCACCGGAAACCTTCACATCGTCATTGAAGCCTTCGGAGATCACTTTCGTCATCTGGCCGCTGCTCAATGACATTGAGTAGATGGGCGTGAGGCCGCGCTCGCCCGCGACGAAATAAATCTTCTGGCTGTCGGGCGAGAAGGTATAGCCATCAACCTGGTAATCGTATTTGTCGCCGAGTACCCGCGTCTTGCCGGACTCGCGGTCGTAGAGCATCAGTTTCCAGATGTCCGCCTCAAACCCTGCGCGGGCTTGCGAGCGATAGGCCATGTAGCGACCATCGGGCGAGAAGGCTGGCGAGGAATCCGAACCCATGTTGCTGCCCGTGATGCGCGTTGGCTCGCCGCCAGTGACGGGAACAACGAAAACATCGTTGTTGGTCGAGGCGGCTTCGACTTTGTCCGTGTTGCGAACAAAAGCGAGCTTCTTTGAATCGGGCGCGAAGGCGTAATCGGTCGGCCCACCGAGGCTGAAAGGCGGAGCATCCCAATCGCCCGGCGTCAGATCAGTCGTATTGCCGTTATCAACCGAGACAACGAAAACGTGTGTGCGCTTGTTGTCTTTCCAGGCATTCCAGTGTCGGAACAGAAGTCGCTCGGCCACCTTCGCTTTGACCTTGCTTTCCTCGGCCTGCTGATCGCGCTGGCGGTTGCATTCGTCCGTCGTGCATTCGGGATAAATGTCTGAGACGAACGCGATCATCTTGCCATCCGGCGACCAGACGGGATCGCCCGCGCCGGTCGAAATGGTCGTGATTTTCTTTGTCTCGTTGCTGACAACATCAATCGTCCAGATTTGGCCGCCACTCAGGTAGGCAATCTTCTTGCCGTCGGGCGACCAGCGCGGAGAGTTTGAGCGCAATCCGCTACCGAGTAATTTCGGCTCGCCACCTGTCACGGGGACGAGGTAAATCTGGCTGATTCCACGATTGGCAGTTTTATCAATGTCCGTGATTGTGAAAGCGATCATCCGCCCATCGGGCGAGAGCTGCGGGTCGCCGACACGACGTACTTTGAGCAGATCGTTAATGGTAAATTGCCGATTCGTCGTCTGGCCTGTCCCGACGCAGGCGAGCGCCAGCACAAGCAGCAACACTTTGATAGCGTAGCGTTTCATAGAATCCTCTTTCTGATAAATTTTTTGGAGGGCAACATGATACATCACGAAATGGGATTGACGCGATAGTGAAAACTCAAATTGAATAGATAGAGGTGGGAAAGAGAATAGAGCAGCCTGGAAAACCTTTTCCTGCAAAATCCGAGCGGCGTTCAAGCAACAGGCGGAAGGCAGCCATTTCGCAAACCTACCCGCCTGTGCGCTCTAAAGCGAACAGCTTATTTGGAAAGGATTTTTTCCTGATTGTCGAGAATTTGTCGCTGATTCTCCTGCATGGTTTTCTGGTTAGCGAGAATCTGGTCGAGCTTGGCTTGATTGGCTTTGATCTCTTCCTGGTTCCGTTTGATCTCTTCCTGGTTCGCCTTAATCTGTTCCTGATTGGCGATTACCTGTTCGTTTTCTGCCATTAGATTACTCCGGGGGTGTTATTGGTAGAGCTTGAGAGCCTCTCGATTTCAATTACAGGCTGTGCGCGCATGTTATGAGTCGAGGCTTGAGATGTCAAACTGGCAATGTTACGAAAGGGTTGATCTGCAATCTCAGGCTCGCTGTGTCGTTATTGGGAGACGATGGGCGTATGTTATAACATACGAAAGCAAACTTTATTAGATAGGCTCGTCAAACGTGTGGGTCAAGCAAACCTGATGAAGTGAAGTGAAAACACCGCGCACATGAAGGAAGAGCAATTACCCCCAAAAACTCGTCTTCTTCCCATTCTCGTTTTGATTCTGATTGTTGCTCTGTGGTGGGGGCTGTCCGCTATAAATATCTACCCTGAATCAGCATTTCCATCTCCGTATGCGGTCGCTCTTGGCTTCGGCGAAGAGATCAAAGCGGGGCGTTTGTTTGACGATTTAATCGCCTCGCTTTTCCGCATCTTTTCAGGCTTCGGGCTGGCCGTAGCTCTCGGCATTCCGCTTGGTTTGATGCTCGGGCAGCGTGCGCGGGCGCGTGCCGCGTTTCTGCCGACAGTTAACTTCTTTCGTAATCTCTCGCCGCTCGCGTGGATTCCTTTCGCGATTCTCTGGTTTGGCATTGGCGACCGCCCGGCGATTTTCCTGATTTTCATGGCGTCGTTTTTCCCGATGGTGCTGGCGACGATTGCGGCGGTGGCGAGCATCCCGGCGGTTTATTTTCGCGTCGCACAAAACTACGGTTATCGCGGGGCGGAACTTTTAACGCGGGTCACGCTGCCCGCGATTGTGCCGCAAGTCATCACGGCCTTACGCATCACGGCGGGGCTGGCATGGGTAGTCGTCGTGGCGGCGGAGATGGTTGCGGGGCGGGATGGATTAGGTTTCGCTGTCTGGGACGCGCGCAACGGGATGCGCCTGGATTTGCTCGTTGTCAATATGATTGTCATAGGATTCATCGGTGTGGCGATTGACCGCCTGTTATTGCAGTTAACGAAGATTCCGAGCATCCGCTGGGGCTATGAACGATAAACCGCTCATCGTTGAATCTATCTCCCGCTCGTTCGGCGGGGTGGAAGTCCTGCGCGACTTTTCCCTTGCTATCGCTCGCGGTGAGTTCGTGGCAATCGTCGGGCCGTCGGGATGTGGCAAGACGACGCTGCTCAATCTGCTGGCGGGTTTTGATAAGCCTGACCTTGGGCATGTGAAGAGCAATGGGCGCGGGCGAATGGTTTACCAGCAGGATGGTCTTTTTCCGTGGAGCACGGTATCGGAAAATATCAAGATGGGTTTGCGCCATTTCCAGGATGAAGCCGCGCGCACACGGGAATTGAAAGAGATGCTCGCGCTCATCGGTCTGGAAGGGTTTGAGGATTCCTATCCACACCAGCTTTCGGGCGGTATGCGCCAGCGCGTCGAGTTGGCACGTGCGCTCGCGGGTGACACGGATACGCTTTTGCTTGACGAGCCGTTTTCGTCGCTCGACTACCTGAAGAGGTTGCGCCTCAGACGCGAGCTGGCTCGCCTGCTGCGCGAGCGCCCGCGCACGGTCGTACTCGTCACGCACGACATCGAGGAGGCGTCGCAACTCGCAGATCGCGTGGTAGTCCTCTCGGAGCGCCCCGCGCAGATTCGCTGCGAGTTGAATCTGGAACTTGACCGCCCGCGCGACCCGACGCACCCGCTGGTGGTCGAGGCGGTGTATCGCATCCTGACAGCTCTTGGGTTGGAACAATACGGAGTAGAGTCTGTCGAGTCTGTCGAGTCCGTCGAGTCTGCTCAGTCCTTTTGACTCGCTGAACTCGATAGACTTGCCAGACTCAAGAGAACTACTTATTGGAGGTTATTAGAGATGATTAAGATTCGTTTAATCTTAACAATGGTCTGTGTGTTTTTCCTTTTGGCATCGAGCATCACGGCGCAGAGAAAGAAAGCGCCCACGCGCGATTATTTCCCGATGCGCGTCGGCGATTCGTGGACATATCGCCAGGACGAAGGCGACGCTGAATATACTGTGAAAGTCCTCAGCGCAGAAAAACAGGCGGATGGGACAACGCGATACATGTTGGAGAAGCAGGCGGGCGCGCAAATCAAATCGTGGTATTCCAAGAGCAACGGATGGGTTCTCATGCACGGCGAATCCTACGTGGGGCAGGAATTGAAATCCACGTATGAGCCTCCACGCCAGTTCCTGAAGAATCCGCTCGTCGCAGGCGGGAAATGGAACTGGAAAGGCAAAGCCATCACCAACATGGATGCCACAGAGTTTAATGAAATCTCCGGCCCTGAGATGGTGAAAGTTCCTGCGGGCACATTTCGGGCTATGAAAATTGTGAGCAAGATTGATGACGGGGGAGCCGCTATGACGAAGACTTACTGGTATGCCGACGGCGTCGGATTGGTTAAAACGACATCCGAAGGCAGGCAGATAAAGTATGGCTGGGAGCTTAAGGATTACAGTTTCAAAAAGGCTAGCGCGAAGAATTGAACAACGCTCATTTACAGCCAGAGACTCGCTCGACAAAAAGTCGCTATCACGTGCGCCTTGCAGTCCGACTTGAAATTGCAATTGACGCGCATCAATTTGAGCATCGCTCTCTTTAACGTGCTTGATCTCGCGGGCGCGAAGCGAGAGGCGGAAAAGTTGTATGATGCACTTCTCTCGCTTTCAGGGATGAGCCAGCAATCAGACCCTTAATAAAACTTCCGAGGAGGGAGCCATGAGCTTCCCAAGATCAAGCGGTGTCCTTCTGCATCCGACAAGCTTGCCTGGAAAGTACGGCATCGGCGATTTGGGCGACGAGGCCTATCATTTCGTGGATTTCCTGGCGGCGAGCGGGCAAAGTCTCTGGCAAGTGCTGCCTCTCGGCCCTACAGGCTATGGCGATTCTCCCTACCAGTGCTTCTCAGCCTTTGCGGGCAACACCCTGCTCGTCAG
The DNA here is from genome assembly GCA_013698055.1 of Acidobacteriota bacterium. GTDB lineage: Bacteria > Acidobacteriota > Blastocatellia > Pyrinomonadales > Pyrinomonadaceae > QHXM01. Next base: position 2,131 of record JACCVS010000468.1, on the reverse strand, counting down.
TCCCGAGCGACTCTTAGCGGAACGCCTCCTCACACAGGAAGAACTTGCAGGCGCGCCCGTCTTCCCGGATGAGAGAATTGATTTTGGCAACGTCATTAAATTCAAGAATGAGATTTTCAAGACGGCCTTCCGGCGTTTCAAGCAGACAACTGACCAGAGCATCAGAGCTTCCTTCGAGCAATTTTCTCATTGCGCCTCGGCGTGGCTCGATGACTACGCTCTCTACAGAGCTTTGAAGGAAGCGCAAAACGGGAAAGCATGGAATGAGTGGGAGTCGAGCCTTGTGCGACGCGACCAGGCGGCTCTCACGAGCGCCCGCGCGCACCTGCACGACGAGATAGAAGCGCAGAAGTTTTACCAGTTTCTCTTCTTCAGGCAATGGGGCGCGCTCAAGGCGTATTGCCGGGAACATCATGTCAAGCTCGTCGGTGATATTCCCATCTTCGTGGCGCGCGACTCGGCTGATGTCTGGATGAATCCCGATGAGTTTAAGCTCGATGAGGCGGGGAATCCTCTGGTCGTCGCCGGAGTGCCTCCCGACTACTTCAGCGCGACGGGTCAATACTGGGGCAATCCGATTTACAACTGGGACAGAATGCTCGGCGATGGTTTCCGCTGGTGGATCGAGCGCGTGCGCGCGACTCTGGAAATCTTCGACATCGTTCGCTTCGATCACTTTCGCGGCTTCGCCGCCAGTTGGGAGATTCCGGGCGGAGATCAAACTGCGGAGCGCGGGGTGTGGGTGAATGTGCCGGGCAGGGAATTGTTCACTGCAATCAAAGAGGCTCTCGGCGATTTGCCCATCATCGCAGAGGATTTAGGCGTCATCACGCCGGACGTTGAAGCCCTGCGCGATGATTTTGAATTGCCGGGAATGCGTATCCTGCAGTACGCTTTCGGCGGCGATGCCCGTAATCATGATCTCCCGCACAACTACGTAAAAAATAGTGTTGCCTACACGGGCACACACGACAATGACACGACGGTCGGCTGGTTCACGAGCATCGCTGGCGAAGGCTCGACGCGTAACAGCGAGCAGATTGGACGGGAGCGGCAGTTCTGTCTCAACTATCTCAACACGGATGGACACGAAATTCACTGGGACTTCATCCGTGCCGTGCTGTCTTCGGTTGCGGATACTGTCATCATTCCCTTGCAGGATTTGCTCGGTCTGGACAATGACTCCCGCATGAATCTGCCGAACAGCGCGTCAGGAAACTGGGCATGGCGATACAAAGCAGGAGCACTGACAGATGAAGTTGGAGAGCGTTTGAAACTGCTCACGCAGGTTTACGGGCGCGAACACGAGATGGGATGCTAAGATACAAAAGTCTAACAAAGCAATGCATCCAATCGCGGGTAACGTTGCGTTCATGCACAAGGAGCCGTGCCTGATTCGTAAACCGCATTGCGGGTGGTGCTGGGTGTTAAATGTCTTACGTTAATCAAACCAATTAAGGAGATGAGCAATATGGCAGACCAGAAAGACAAGGCACAAGAGAAAAAGAGGCAGGAAGAATCTGACGAAAACGATCACAACGATGAACAGGCAAGCGGCTACGGCAAAAGCGGTGGCAACGCGGGTGCGGGAAAGTCCGGCAAGGAAGGAATGGGCAGCGAGAAACCGAGCGATGAGCAGGGAATGGGCAGCCAGAAGCCCGGCGGTTCCATCTCGCAATAAGTAAGATTAATTGTCTTGCGGCAAGCCTATACATTTAGGCTTGAAGAAACAATTCGATCTATTCGGAAACTGGGATTTTCGCGCTATTGCTCTGTGGTATCGGCAGGCATACAAAACAGCGGTCAAGTAAGCCCAGGCAAGACTGCGCGATTTCGTCACAGCCTCCAATAACTCAAGCCGATTCCCCGATGAAGGCAATACCATCGGGGAATCGGCTTGAGTTATTTATTAGAATGCTCGCAGCGGAAATAACCTGTGGAGGGCTGATTCCTAATGTCCCCCATGCTCACTATCACCACCCTCTTCCTCCGTCTGCTCTGTTGGCTCTGTTGGCTGTGTTGGTTGTGTGGGAGTCTGCTCACCCCCTTGCTGTTGTTGCTGCTCCAGGGCGATTCTTCCCGCATCCTTCAGGTAAGGCTTCAACAGATTCAACCACGCGCGTGAAAGTTT
>JACCVS010000449.1 GCA_013698055.1 Acidobacteriota bacterium | reverse complement strand
AGAGTATGATGTCGGCGTTGCGACAACTCCTGAAAGTTTACGTTGGCTAAATTCGGCTCATGTTGCCGTACTATTGACGAGCGTTCAAAACACTTCCCCCGTCTTTTAAGCATATCTCAAGGAGTAGACCGAATGAAGATCGCAATCAGCGGCAAAGGCGGTTCCGGTAAGACCACTATCTCGGCGACGCTCATCCGCCTTATCGCGCGGCGCGGCCTGCCCGTTTTAGCAATTGACGGTGATCCTAATCCTAATCTCATTCAAGCCCTCGGCGTCGGACCGGGCGTGGAAGCGGAAGCTGTTCCGCGCAGCGTCGTCGAGCGCCGCGAAGATGAGTCGGGTCAAACCCGCATGGTGTTGACAAGGACTGTCGAGGACATCGTCAACCAGTATGGGATGAAAGCTCCTGATGGCGTGACGGTACTGGTCGGCACCAAGGTTGACCACGCCGGCGCGGGTTGACTCTGCGGAGCACACGCTGCCGTGCGCAGCATCGTCGGAGAGATTGTCAACAGTTCGGAGGGCGTGACCGTGATGGACATGGAAGCCTCTATTGAGCACATGAGCCGGGGTACGGTCAGATACGTTGATGCGCTGCTCTTGGTGCTGGAACCTTATTATCGCTCGATGGAGACCGCCGGGCGCACAGTGCCGCTCGCGCGCGGCCTCGGCATTGAGCGCATTTATGGCATCGCCAACAAACTTCGCTCACCTCAGGATACGGAAGCGGTCGAAGACTACTGCCACAACCACGATTTGGAACTGATCGCCAGAATCCCATTCGATGATAACGTCGTCGAGGCTGACAGGACGGGACGCGCGGTGATTGATTACGACGCGACTTCTCCGATTGTCGAAGAGTTGTCGCGCGCGGCGGATTTTCTGCTGCGCGAAGTTAAAGTCAATGGTAACGGAGCCGGAGGAAATTAAGATGCTCGATAACATGGACACCATGACGATTTGGAAGTACTCGCTCATCGCGGGCGCGGTGGTGATCGTCATCGTCGCCGTCCTGCTCATCATGCTCATCGCGGCGGCTAACCGAGTGAACAAAAATGCCAGCAACATCTGGGACGCAGGGAAACAGATCGCGGGCAACACCGTCTCGATCTGGATGCTGAATGTGACGAACCGGGTCGCGGGGCAGATTTTGGAGACTGCACAGTCAATTAACTCGCGCGCCGAGTCCATTGATAACAACATTGCCGCGCTCGGCAACGCGCTGAATCCAAAGAGGTGAGTGATGCGACTACTGACCTGGTTGACAGTCATCTACGCGGTCGTCCTGGTGCTGGCGCTGGCCGTGAGCCTCATCACGATCTTCTACTACCTCTGGCGCATCGGTAGCGCGCTCGCTGAAGTTAAGAGTGGGCTTATTCAGGCCAGAGAGAACACCGCGCCATTAGAGGGGCATCTCGAATTCATCAACGGTGGCCTCGTCGGTGTCGGCGATGGGTTGCAGTCTGTTGACGGTCATCTCGCCGGTGTTAACGAGAGCTTGGAGGCAGTCGCGGCGCATCTCGGCGTCGGCGAAACGGTATGAGGACTCTTTGAACATTAGTTGCTTCGTCTTGTGAAAGGATAGTGAGCTATGGACACCGCAATCATCGTCGTCTGGTCGGCTACATTAGTTATCGCGCTCATCCTGACGTTGGTTATTCTGAAACTCGTGTTTCTCATCGTGCGGACGGAACGCGACATCCTGCAACTCGCTGCAACGACGCTCACGGCGGCGCAGGGCATCGTGCGGAACACCGCCTTGATTGAAGGGTTGGAAACGACGAAGGGCGTAGCGGGGAAGATTCTGGCTGTCGCCGGGGCGATTGATGCAGGGTCGGCTTCGATAGATGGTAAGCTGCGTTCGGTCGGGGCCGCGCTCATCGGCGGGGGGAGGTCATAAGATGACACTGCTACTGACGATCCTGACGGCAGTGCTTGCCGCCGCGTTATTGATCGCGCTCGTCGTGTCTCTCTTTCTAATTTTACGGACGCTCCAATCGGTGCGCCGGCACATCGAGAAGATCAACTGGGGCGTGCGCGCGATTGAGAAAGAGACGGAGATGCTCGGCGGGGTGGCGAGCTTGAACGGCGGGTTGACGGCTCTCGCGGGCGGGCTGGAATCCGTCGCCACACACTTCACCAATGTAGATCGAAACGTCGGCGCGGTCGGCGAAGCGTTACTGCGGGGCTAGTCTGCC
>JACCVS010000440.1 GCA_013698055.1 Acidobacteriota bacterium | reverse complement strand
AATAATTGCCTGGACTGCGAAGATAATCCAAAATCCTTTGGGCATCGATTTCGTGAAGCAGGTATTCAAGGCGGGTCGGTTCACCTGAACGCATTCCACGATCCATCCATGATCCTTGACCGGGGCGTAAGCCGGAACCTGCCGGACCAGTTCCGGCTTGAAACGTCACAATCATTTTAACGAGCTGTGTCGTTTGAGTGCTTTCCACCCAAACCCGCATCCCTTTGCCACTCCGGACGCGAAGTGGATAGCTGGGTGGTGTCACCGCCATCGCCTGTAAAGATAGGGCAAGAATAATCAAGAGACTTGCATCTCGTAACCTGGATAATTTCATCGAATGCTCCTTTGGTAACATCTGGTTGATCTGCCCTACATCTGCTCTGACAGAGTCGGGCGGAGTTGGTGAACCACTAATATGGTTTGGGCAGATTAGAAAGCTTCATCGCTTCTGTTCTTCATCAAATTCTGTAAGTAATGATGTCTTGATGAAGAAGGACTTCTATCTAGGCCCTTGCTGCATGGGTTTGTAAACCATCTCAAAATCCACCACGGCGCGCGGCGCAGCGCCTGTCAACGTCACGCTTCTGTCACCTGTGAAGACGCGGGTATGGCCTGATGGCGGTTGTGGCTGACTGCCGCCGATCCACGGCGACGTGTGGTAGTAGGGCGCCCGATCTACTTCCGGTAAAAGGAGAGTGCCACCCATGCCGGCCAAGATGAGCAGGCTCGTGTCTCTCGGCAGGTCGGGAATGATGTAGTTGCAAACGTAGTAACCACCCTCATCAGGCCCCTTTATGATGATGTTCGGTATGTCTGGCGTGGAGGCGACGGTGGTGAGCCTTCCGAAGCTTCCCGGCTGGCCTGTGGTCTTCATCGCGGCGACGAAATGTTGCCCGCAGGGAAGGAAAGCCGGTTCGCCGGTGGCCGGGCCTGAAGGAACTATCCCATATTCTTTCCTCCAGCGTATCTTGCCCCTGACCGAGTAGGGCGGAATGACGCTCAGGCCGCCGGGTGGAACTCTTATCGCGTCACTCGGGAAGATAATAACTTTGTCCTTGGGGCGCGGCTTGGGGTTTTTTTCTTGCGCGCCGATATTCGTTGTCGTGCAAGACAGTAGTAGCAAGCTGCTGCAAATTAAGAGAAAATTTCGGGTCACATTCTTCATCATGTCTCGTACTCCATTATCATCAAGTTTTGATAATTGCTGCCTACTCCTCAACGTGAATTTCTCGCAGTCGGTACTACCGGCAACTTTGAGAAGGTCGCTTCGACGGAGTATCCGGTTTTGCTCCCCGCCGTTCCGGTGGCCGTGAAAGTGCCTGAACAATACTTGTCAGATAGCTCGGTAATGTTCAGCTCCCCTTTATCGAAAGCTAAGGAGGGAGTCGGCAACACGTCGGTCATAAACATGACTGAGACTTTGCTCTTTCCGTCTCCGCTCACTTGATAGACGCCTGTCTTCGTGCCTTCGACGGCAATCATGAGCATCTGTTTACTGTCCGAACCGCTGAGGCTCAGTCCGAGTGTTTGATTTTCTTTATCAAGTGCCGCATCGGGGAGCGCAGAGGGATACGAGGCTAATACCTTGCCGTCATGCTTAATTTGCACTTGTGCGCTCGAAGCAGCGGTTTCGATTGCACTCGGCGTTACTGACTTTACGCCTGCTCTGCTCGCAGAGGAATTATCACCGGACGAAGCGCCGCCGCAAGCCGTCAAGAAGAGCGACGCGCACAAGACTGATTTACTGATGATTTTCATCTTGCATTTCCCAGAGCAAAGTCGTCAAGCGATCCGGGCAGTATTAAGGTGTCGCATCTTTGTTCCGCAAAGGTTTGTTTGATAGCTGTTTGCGTTGCCGCGAGCGACACTCATAAATCATCCGGCAGTTCCCCTGCATCTCTTTTAACCGACCTATTTCCGCCTGCGCATGGAATTGACAGTAATTATCATCAACCTGTCGATCTGCCGTTGCTGTTGTTTGATCTGCTTTTCCTGCCGTTCGATTTGTGCTTGCTGTTCTTTGACGGCATTGAGCATGGTCCAGATAATCGCGTCATTGTTGACCAGCAGGTAGCCCTTGCTGTCTTTGACGACGGCTTCGGGAATGATCTTTTGCACGGCTTGCGCGCCGAAGCCGACGTACTGCTCTCCGTTCGTGTTGAGGTTCAGCGCATTGTTAGGTTTATATTGATAGCGGATGGGCTGTAACTTCATCACGGCACGAAGACCGGTGGTGAAGCGTCCGTTGATGTTTTTTAAGCGCTCGTCGGAGAAGGCAAGCCATGATCCGCCGCCAGGTTTAGAGGCGTTGCCGTTGACCGTTAAGGTTTGATCCGGCGTGGTAGTGCCGATGCCGACCCTGCCGCCGGGATGATTGAGAGCCAAGACCTTTGAACTGAAATCGGGGTACTCAATAGCAAAGATATAACCGTAGTTGAGGCTGGGCACAGAACCGATGGCAATGCCTGTACCAAAGGT
>JACCVS010000434.1 GCA_013698055.1 Acidobacteriota bacterium | reverse complement strand
GAAGTGGACGATGAATGGGCGAAGAGCTTAGGTGAAGAGTTCGAGTCGCTTGAGGTCTTGCGCGAGAAGGTGCGCGAGGATTTGGTGAAGCGCGCGAGCGTGGAATCTGACAATCGTCTGCGGAGCGACGTGATGAGGAAACTCGTCGACGCGCATCCCTTCGAAGTGCCGCAGACTTTGAGCGAGCATCAGGCTAACAATCGTCTCGAATCAGCGGTGCGCGACATGATCGGGCGCGGGATTGATCCACGCGCTGCGGAGATTAACTGGGACGGCGTGCGCGAGCAGTTAAAGGCTCAGGCGGAGTTTGATGTGCGCGGCTCAATGTTGTTGGAGATGATCGCCGACCAGGAAAAAATAGAAGCCAGCGAAGAAGAAATTGATGCTGAGATCAACTCGATTGCCGAAGCGTCGCGTCAATCGCCAGAGCAAGTGCGTGCTGCCTTGACAAAGCAGGGAGGCACTACTAGCATCGCCGATAGGTTGCGTAATCGCAAAGCGATTGACTTGATTGTTGAAAACGCGCGGGTGACGGACGAAGAGTGGCGTGAAGAAATTCCTGAAGAGGAAGCAATGGCCACCGAAGTGAACGCAGAAAGCCCGGAGCAAACAAAACAGGAAAGTGAAGAGGCGGATGATGAGACTAAAGCTCAATCTTCTTCTTCGGAGGCTTGATGAATTGCGCTTCTCTTGTCACCTGTTACTTATCACCTGTCACTCTTGAAAAGGATTCGGAGTTAATATGCTAGTCCCGATGGTTGTCGAGCAAACGTCGCGTGGCGAACGCGCCTTTGACATTTACTCGCGTCTCTTGAAAGACAACATCATCTTTTTGGGAACGCCGATTGATGACATGGTCGCCAATTTGATCGTCGCCCAGCTTCTCTTTCTCGAAGCCGAAGACCCCGAGAAAGATATCAACATTTACATCAACAGCCCCGGCGGCTCGATCACCGCCGGGATGGCTATCTACGACACAATGCAATTCATCCGGCCTGACGTGACGACGATCTGCGTCGGGCAGTGTGCTTCGATGGGCGCGCTGCTCCTGACCGCGGGCGCGAAAGGCAAACGCTTTGCTCTCCCGAACTCGCGTATCCTCATTCATCAGCCTTCGGGCGGAACACAGGGACAGGCCACAGACATTCGCATTCAGGCCGAAGAAATCATCCGGATGCGAGAGCTGACCTCGCAGATAATTGCTAAGCATAGCGGACAGACTTTCGAGGACGTTGAGCGCGATGTCGAGCGCGACCGCATCATGTCCTCCATGCAGGCGAAAGAGTACGGCCTGATTGATGAAGTGATCGCACACCGAGAGGCATGAGTGATTGGTGATAAGCTAAAAACAGGTTCCTGCTTATCACCAATCACTCATCACTTATCACTTGTTAATGCGATGATTGCGAAAATGAAAGCACGCAAGTATGGCTGCTCGTTTTATGGGAGATCGCAGAGCGAGGTCGGACAGATTGTCGCCGGAGCACCGCAGGCATCGCGCGGTGTGCTACGGCGGATGGTTGGTAAAAGCTCGTTCATCTGCGATGAATGTGTGAAGCGTTGTAATCGAATCATTGCGGGCCTAGAAAGCTCTAACATGTCCGCGCCTTCTCCCGAATAATCCGAGCCAGACCAAATTCAAACGGAGTCCCCAGACGCTTATGGTACGACGAACCGATGACACGTTGCGTTGTTCCTTCTGCGGTAAGTCGCAGAACGAAGTCAAAAAGCTCATCGCCGGGCCGACTGTCTACATTTGCAATGAATGTATAGACATCTGCAATGAGATCATCACCGACGATCAGCAGGCCGAGTCCGTCGCCACACGTCCGCCCCTTCCGAAGCCCGGCGAGATCAAGAGTTTTCTTGACGAATACGTCATCGGGCAGGACGAAACGAAGAAGCGACTGGCGGTCGCCGTCTACCAGCATTACAAGCGAATTGAGATGGCGCGACGCCGCGCGGATGTCGAGATTCAGAAATCGAATATCCTGCTCATCGGCCCGACGGGCACGGGCAAGACATTGCTGGCGCAAACGCTCGCTCGCTTGCTCTCAGTTCCCTTCACCATCGTTGATGCGACGACTCTGACAGAAGCAGGCTACGTCGGCGAAGACGTTGAGAACATCATACTGAAACTCTTGCAAGCTGCGAATGGCGATGTCGAACGCGCGCAGCAGGGCATCATCTACATTGACGAAGTTGACAAGATTTGCCGCAAGGACGAGAACCCCTCGATCACGCGCGACGTGTCGGGCGAAGGCGTGCAGCAGGCGCTTCTGAAAATCCTCGAAGGCACAGTCGCCAACGTTCCGCCGCAGGGCGGACGCAAGCACCCGCATCAGGAGTTCTTCCCGGTTGACACGACGAACATTCTCTTCATCTGCGGCGGCGCATTCGTCGGACTGGAAAAGGTCGTCGAACGTCGCCTGCGGAATAAGTCTTTAGGATTTCATGCCGAAGTCAAATCCGGCGGCAACCGTCATGCCGAGGCGTTCGCCGCCGTGAAACCCGAAGACCTCGTTCGCTACGGGTTGATACCGGAGTTCGTCGGGCGGCTTCCCGTCTGTGGCGTGCTGCATGAATTGGATGAAGCAGCACTCATCAAAATTCTGACCGAGCCGAAGAACGCGCTCGTCAAGCAATACCAGAAGAAATTCGACTTTGACAACGTCAAGCTCAAATTCACGGACGACGCGCTCAAGTCGGTCGCGCGCCAGGCCGTCGACCGAAAGGTCGGAGCGCGCGGCCTGATGATGATCCTCGAAGAATTGCTCCTCGACGCGATGTACACTTTGCCCTCACAGAAGCGCATCAAGGAATTCGTCATCACATCTGAGATGGTCGAACGTCGTCGCGCGATTCCCGGCGAAGGCTTGGCGGGCGTGGACGGGGCAGCAGCATAAGAGTAGGGATGAGGGATGAGGGCGAAGGGATGAAGGCTTGCTTTCATCCCTTCTTTTATTTTCATGAGAGGACTATTGTATTCGACTTCTAACATGAATAAATAACTTGACAGAAGGATAGGGAGAAATGAGTGAGCAATGCAAGAAGATCAAGCCGCGTGTGAAAACAGTTGGAGAGGCTGTCCGGTTGCTTAAGGAGTTGACACTCAAAGCGGACGTGCGCATAGATGATCTCGAAACTTCCCTCATCAGTCTCAGAATAAAACTTGAATCTCCTGCCAGCACTCGATTCCCTACCGCAAAATCGCCAAGACAACCGACATGGGCACAGGCCAATACAGATCAATGTCTGGATACTTTGATTGCCCTTGCTCGGAAAATCCAAAGCGAACAATGAGGCAGCCCTACTTTTTCCTTTTGCCTTTTTACTTTTACCTTCCTTGGGTCTACAATTAAGTCTGCAAACGGAAAGGGCGAGACGGCGTCAATCGGCTCGCCCTTCTTCACGGGTTGAAACAATACAGGCAAAGAGTTAAACGAGTTATGGAAGAATATTCAGACCACGCCCCTTCAGACCTCGCGCGTTATCCGATGGTACCGATTCGCGATGTCGTCATTTTTCCTTTTACCAAAGTCGCTTTCAAGATCGGTCGTCCCGGCTCTGTTCGCGCCCTTGAAGAAGCGCTCGCCGGAGACCGAACGATCTTTCTCGCCACGCAGCACGATGCCAGTGTGGATGAGCCGACACCGGAGCAGATTTACGGCGTCGGCACACTGGGACGCATCCTGCAATCGCAAAAGCAGGAAAACGGGCAGATCAAGGTTGTCGTCGAGGGGCGCGAGCGCGCCACGACCGTGCGAGTTGAGAATAATGAAGGTGCTTTCACGGCTCTGATTCGTCGCGCTCCCGTCGTCAACGAAGAAGGTCAGCGCATCGAAGCTCTGGTTCAGAAGATCAATCAATTGATCGAGCAACACCTGCGTCTCGCGCCCGACGCGCAAACAGATGCTCTCCAAACTGCGCTTCGCAATCAAGACCCATCGCATCTCGCTGATGCCTTAGCTTCGCAACTCCGCATCTCTGTTGAGGACAAGCAGGGACTCCTTGAAATCTTCTCCACGCAGGCGCGGCTTCAGCGTCTCATCGAGTTGCTGGAAACGGAGCTTGATAAGCGACAGCTCGACCGCACGATTCAGACGCGCGTCAAGCGACAGATGGAGAAGGCACAGAAAGAGTATTACCTCAACGAGCAGATCAAGGCGATTCATAAAGAACTCGGGCGTAAAGATGAGAAGGCCGAGCTTGAGGAGTTGAAAAAGAAGATCGAAGAAGCCGGAATGTCGGACGAGGCGAAGGAGAAGGCCATGCAGGAATTGCATCGCCTTGAAGCCATGCCGCCGATGTCCGCCGAAGGCACTGTCTCGCGCACTTACATTGACTGGCTCGTCAGCGTGCCCTGGAAACAGAAGTCGAAAGAGATCAAAGACCTCATGAAAGCGGAAGAGGTCTTGAACGAAGACCACTTCGGCCTGGAAAAGGTCAAGGATCGTATTCTCGAATACCTGGCAGTTCGCCAGCTTGTGAAGAATCCGAAAGGCTCGATTCTCTGCTTCGTCGGCCCGCCGGGAGTCGGCAAGACTTCACTCGGTAAATCCATTGCTCGCGCGACCGGCAGAAAGTTCGTCCGTCTCTCGCTGGGCGGCGTGCGCGACGAGGCGGAGATTCGCGGGCATCGTCGTACTTACATCGGTGCATTGCCCGGTCAGATCATCCAGATGTTGAAGAAGGCCGGGACGGTCAATCCGCTTATCCTGCTTGACGAAGTTGATAAACTCGGCGCGGACTTTCGCGGCGACCCATCGTCCGCTTTGCTGGAAGTTTTAGACCCCGAGCAGAACAACACTTTTCAGGATCATTATCTGGATGTTGAGTATGACCTCTCGCGCGTCTTCTTCATCGCGACGGCGAACGTGCTGCACACGATTCCGCCGCCGTTGCAGGATCGCTTAGAGATTATTCGTCTCTCAGGCTACACCGAGCGCGAGAAGCTGGAAATCGCAAAGCGTCACCTTGTGCCGAAGCAAGCGGAGGCCAATGGCATTAAAGCTGAGCAGGTCGAATTCACGGATGAGGGATTGCTTGAAATCATCCGCCATTACACACGCGAGGCTGGCGTGCGCAACACTGAGCGCGAGATTGGCTCCTGTATGCGCAAAGTGGCGCGCAAGCTCGTTTCGGAGAACGCGGTCGAAGGTTTCAAAGATGTCGTGACGGCAGAGCGCGTGCGCGACATGCTGGGGCCGATTAAGTTTCGCCAGCAGGGTGTTGCTGCCGAAAGCGAAGTCGGACTGGCGACTGGACTGGCATGGACAGAGGTCGGCGGTGAAGTCCTGCAAATCGAAGCATCACTCGTCAAAGGTCGTGGCGGTGTCAGGTTGACGGGCAAACTTGGAGACGTGATGCAGGAATCGGCGCAGGCCGCACTGACTTGCATCAAGGTGCGCGCTGAACGACTCGGTATGAGTCTGGATTTCATTCGCAAACGCGATCTGCATATACACATCCCGGAGGGCGCGATTCCGAAGGACGGCCCCTCCGCCGGAATTACACTTGCAACCGCGATGGTATCGGCTCTGATGCGTGTGCCAGTTCGCAAGAACGTGGCGATGACTGGCGAGATAACGCTGCGCGGGAAAGTGCTGCCCATCGGCGGCGTCAAAGAGAAATTGATGGCGGCGCATCGTTTCGGCATCACAACGATCATCATGCCGAAGGACAACGAGAAGGATTTGATCGAAGTCCCGCAAGAAGTGCGAGATTTGCTGGACATCAATCTCGTCGAGACGATTGATGAAGTGCTTAGCTTCGCCCTTGAAGATGCGTGCCCGACCGATGCCGGCGCTGTTGATGAGACAAAGACGCCCCCGCTCTGGTCAACAGACCAACCGACTCAAGGCGTGCAAACGATTGCCGAGTAATAAACGTTAACCATGATGGGCTTAGATTTCCAGGCGATTTAAGCCCATCGTGGTTGATATACCATCCTCGCCTTTCACCTGCTATAGAATTCCGCCAGCGAAATTCCTTTTCAAGCGGATTGAGTTAAGTTGACAACCCGGACGGCAACCACTGACGTTGCACGTCTATTTCAAATGGAGATGCGATTATGAGTAAATACGAAGATGCCCAGTTGATTCTCAAACTGTACGACCTCCGGCGCGAGCCAGTGATGCGTAAAGCGCGGGAATGGTTTTTCGCAGAGTTCAATCCCGAGAGCCTCGAGGATTTTAAGACCGTGATGATGGGCGAGCATTCCGCCTACTACCGGATGGTCACGACCTACTGGGAAATGGCTTGCTCCTTTGTTAACAATGGAGCGATTGATGAGAAGATGTTCAGCGATGCCAACGCCGAGCATATGGCTATCTATCTTAAGCTCGAACCGTTTTTGCCCGTGCTTCGGCAGGCGTTTAATATGTCTGACTACTTCAAGCAAGTTGAAGAGTGCGTGAAAAACTCGCCAAATGCTGAGGAGTACATGGCGAAGATGCGCGAGCGGTTTGCCCAATTCAAAGCAATGCGTGCGGAAGCTGCGAAGTCAGCTCAAGCTGGATGAGAATAACAGTGACGAGTGACAAATGACGAGTGATAAGTTAAAACAAGATCGCGCATCTGTTCGCCTGACTTGTTCTTCTTCATGCTCGTCACCTGTCACTTGTCACTCGTCACTGTGCTTATGAAAGTTGTCAGCGCCGAATTCATCAAGAGTGCCTTTGAAGAGTCGGATTGGCCTCGTGACGAGAGGCCGGAGATTGCGTTCCTGGGTCGCTCGAATGTAGGTAAATCGAGCTTGATTAATTCCCTGCTTGGCGTAAAAGGTTTGGCGCGCACATCTTCAACACCCGGCAGGACGCAGAGCTTAAACTTCTTTCTAATAAATAATCGTTTCCGTTTCGTTGATCTGCCGGGCTATGGCTATGCGCGTGTCCCCAAACTGATTAGAGCTACTTGGGGAGAGATGGCGACGAACTACCTTGCCAAGCGCAACCAGCTTATGCTATCAATTCAGATTGTAGATTCGCGTCACGAACCCACGACATTGGATTTGCAACTCAATGAGTGGCTTGCTGCTCATGCGAAGCCCCGCATTGTAGTTGCCACAAAATCCGACAAGCTCTCGAACAACGAGTTACGAATAAATTTTGAACAGGTCAAACGTTCCCTCAATGCCGAGCAAGTCGTAGCCTACTCCGCAACGACTAAGCGGGGACGCGAAGATGTTTGGCGAGCTATCGAAGAAGCGATGCGAAAGATGGGGGATAGACCATAGGCGGTGGACGACAAACACTTGCCTTCCAATCCCCTATCGTCTATTGTCTAATTTCCAACAATCACAGTTTTGTCACGTAGGCCACGTACAGGCCGCGACAGGCATTGTATCGAGGCCCTAAGTAATTTCTTGTATAGTTTGACCGAATTTCCGAAAACGTGAGACAGTTGGGCAGAGTTGCACCTTCATCCGCCTCGCCATTGCTGAGAAGAGGGTAGCCCCACACGCACCTGCCGACGAGTTCGCGCAATCTTGATAATTCATTCCCGATTCAACCATAACGGCACTAATCCATTGATAACAAAAACACCAGAGGCGGCCATTTGAGCCGTCAAGAGAGAAACGAGAGATTAACGGTCAACGGTATGTAGACCGTATAGAGAAGAACTGAAATGTCACAACGCACACCACGAACGCGCTCAAGCAGCGCCAGCAGCACCAACAACAACGCCAACAGCGAAGACGGCACCGTGGCGACAACCACCGCTACAGCCGAAGCGCCCGAAGAGACAAAAGCTCCCGCCAAAGAAGCAAAAGAATCAAAGGGCGAAGACATCTTCAATCTGTCAGACTTGAAAGAGATGTCTATCTCCAAGCTCACGCAGATTGCCAAGACGATGGACGTGCCGGGCGCAACCGGAATGCGCAAGCAGGAGCTTGTCTTCAAGATTCTCGCCGCGCAAACAGAGAAGAGTGGCCTGATCTTCTCCGAAGGCGTCCTCGAAACCTTACCCGATGGGTTCGGTTTCCTGCGCGCGCCGGAGTACAACTATCTTCCCGGCCCGGACGACATTTATGTCAGTCCATCGCAGATTCGCAAATTCGATTTGCGAACCGGAGACACCGTCAGCGGCCAGATACGTCCGCCCAAAGAAGGCGAGAGATATTTCGCTCTTATCAAGGTCGAGGCGATCAATTTCGAGTCGCCCGGCGAGTCGCGCGACAAGGTCTTTTTCGACAATTTGACGCCGCTCTACCCGGATGAGCAACTGAGGATGGAGACCCTCCAGGACAATCTCGCAGCTCGCGTGATTGACCTCGTCACGCCCATCGGCAAAGGCCAGCGTGGTCTGATCGTCGCGCCGCCCCGCACCGGCAAGACGATGCTCTTGCAGACCATCGCCAACTCCATCACGCAAAACCACCCGGAAGTGACCCTCATCGTTTTGCTCATTGACGAGCGCCCTGAAGAGGTTACGGACATGCAGCGCTCGGTCAACGGCGAAGTAATATCTTCGACGTTTGACGAGCCGCCGACACGCCACGTGCAGGTCGCCGACATGGTCATTGAAAAAGCCAAGCGACTGGTCGAGCATAAACGCGATGTAGTCATCCTGCTCGACTCGATCACGCGCCTTGCGCGAGCGCACAACGCGGTCGTTCCGCCTTCGGGAAAGATTCTTTCCGGCGGTATTGACTCAAACGCCCTGCAACGCCCGAAGCGTTTCTTCGGCGCGGCGCGCAACATCGAAGAGGGCGGAAGCCTGACGATTATCGCCACCGCGTTGATTGACACAGGCTCGCGCATGGATGATGTCATCTTTGAAGAGTTTAAGGGTACGGGCAACTGCGAAATCCATCTCGACCGACGCCTGTCAGATAAGCGTCTCTTCCCCGCCATTGACCTGCAACGTTCGGGCACGCGCAAGGAAGAACTGCTCCTCAGCAAGGAAGACCTGAACCGCGTCTGGGTGATGCGGAGAGTCCTGAACCCGCTTTCACCCGTCGAGCAGATGGAAGTCGTCCTTGAGCGGCTGGAGAAATCCAAGTCCAACGCAGAATTTCTGGCCTCAATGCAAAGCTAAGCAGTTATCAGTTTTCGGTTTTCAGTTTTCAGTTGTTTTGCTGAAAACTGAAAACTGCCTGCTGAAAACTGTTTCCTGGGTGTTGACAAACAGGCGCAGGCTTCGCATAGTATCCTGCTTAACGCTCTATTAACCTGATCTTTTTGCACGCCTTTTTGTGGGCGCAGTGTGAAGAGTTTTGCGCGTTGCGATACTTTCTTCTGAAGCCGTGCCTTTCGCCAAAACGGGCGGGCTGGCGGACGTTGCGGGTGCTCTTCCAAAGGCTTTGCGCGATTTGGGCGAGGATGCGCTGCTCGTCATGCCGCTCTTCGAGCAGGTTAAACGCCAGCAGCTTCGAGAACAGATCATTGACAACCTGGATGTGGATTGGCGGGGCGGATCATATCGCGCTCGCGTCTGGTACTCGGACGCGGCAGGCGCACCGGCATTTCTGATAGATGCACCAGAGTATTTTGCTAGAAATTCAATCTACGGATTTCGCGACGATCACGTGCGATTCGCTTTCTTCTCTCGCGCGACTCTCGAGCTTTTCAAGCGTCTCGGCGCGCCGCCTGACATCGTTCATGTCAACGATTGGCCTGGCGGTTTCGCTGCCGCAGAGCTTCGATCGCGTCGTTCCTATGATTCGTTTTATTCGAGGACGCGAACGCTCTTTTCGATTCATAATCTCGCTTATCAGGGCGCGTTCGATCCCACCCAACTCTGGATTCTGGGCT
>JACCVS010000430.1 GCA_013698055.1 Acidobacteriota bacterium | reverse complement strand
CCAGAGAGTGGCAACCTCAGTGAGCGCCTCCGGAAAGTTTTCGCCCGGCCGATATGAAGTATCAAAAGTGACCTTCTCGGCGATTCGCCATTCCCTCTTCGAGAGCTCTCCGTCGGGGACGAAATCTGTCGGACTGAATCTGGATACGATGCGTTGTTGGTTCAAGTATGGCGAGGTGTTATTCCCGATTTGAATGGGGATCGTCAGGGTCGTGACGGATGTTGTTGACATGAGGTTTTTCTACCGAATCTCCTTCAATGATTTGGTTTCAGATTTGCGCTGACAGATGACTTCTGACACCGGCAAACTGATTCTCGCTTATGTCATGGATTCTAGCGACCGGCACACCCCATCGAAGAAGATCAACGTCTCGGCAATGTGCTCCCGCCAGTAGTCCCAACTGTGCCCGCCCTCGTACTCGAAGTATTGATGGGGAATGTTAAGGTCGTCCAAAGCGTGGTGTAACTCTCGGTTCTCCTCGATCAGCGCGTCGCTCGTCCCGCAATCAAAGCGAAACGGAGGGAGAGATTTTCTGTGGCTCTTCATCCAATAGAGCAGGAGGGCGCCTTCGCTCTCTAGGACTCCCCCGTAGAGTGTCAGAGGTTCTTCGACGAACCGTGTTAGCTGATGCGGGGCAGTGATGGAGGAGTGCCCCGAAAAGCCCGCCACTTTCTCCGCGTACTTCGCGCCCAGACGCAGCGCTCCATAGCCACCCATCGAGAGACCGGCGATGAAGAGTGGCGACTGAGAATCAATGAGCGGAATAACCTCCGCCCCGCAGCCGACGACGTCTTCCATAACCCACCGTTCATAATCAACTGAGGCATGAGCGATGTAGCCACTACCGTCCCCCCACAACCCGTCCGAGGGCATGAGGAGCACCATGGGGCGAACTAACTGCTTCTTGATCAGACTAAGGGCAGTTAAGTGCGCGCCGCCTTTCATCGCCCAAGACCAGTGGCTGCAATAGACACCGTGCAGAAGCACAACCACCGGAAGGCTCTTTTCCCGTTCGCAACCCGGCGGCACAAAGATAGTCACGTCGCCGCGCCCCTTGAGGGCGGGACTTTTGAAGGTCAGGTGCCGCAGGTGGTCTCTCTCAAACTGCGGGTCAGATAGTTCGACGTTACGGTACGCGCTCATGGCTCGTCCATCAACAGAACACCTTTGGCGTTTCGTCCGGCGCGCATGTCCTTGAAGGCTTGTGCCAGGTCTTCGAGCGGGTAAGTTCGCGTCACCATCTCGTCCAGTTTAAGACGCTTCTGCCGGTAGAGGTCGAGGAGCATGGGAAAATCAATTGATGGGCGGCACTGGCCGTAAAGAGGGTTGATGTAGAGTTTGTCCCACTCGAAGAGTTCCATGTCGAATTTAACGACCTGCTCAATGCCGCTCACGCCCACCGCCGTGCCGCCGTTTCTAAGCATCATTAGAGGCGCTGGACCCAGTTCAGGGACTGCCGTGCATTCGAACGCATAATCAGCGCCCCTCCCTTCTGTCAATTCTTTGACTTTCCTCGCCGCGTCTAACAAACCATGGTCATCTCGGTCTGCAAGAATCGTGTGTGTCGCACCGAATTTCAGTGCGAGTTCTAACCGGTTCGGATTGACATCCACGGCCACGATCTGCCTCGCACGGGCGTAGACTGCTCCTTGAATGACGCTTAGGCCGACCCCGCCCGTTCCTAAAACGACTACCGCGCTCTCTTTCTGAACCTTAGCGGCATTGACCACCGATCCAAAGCCCGTCATCACACCGCAACCCAGGATGCAGGCTGCCTCAAAGGGAATATCAACCTCCATTTTTATCACGGCCTGCCTTGGAACGACCGTGTGAGTGGACATGGTTCCCAGGTTAAAATCAGCAATGATCTTCTCCCCTCGAAAGTCGAAGCGCTCGTCCGGCACTTGCGGTCTGTTTTCACAGATATTTTCCGCCCCGCGACGACACTGAAAGCAATCCTCGCACGGAATCGCCCAATTCAACAGAACACTATCCCCCTCTTTTACGTGTGTGACATTCGGTCCTACCTGCAAAACGATTCCAGCGCCTTCATGTCCCATCATGAACGTCCGACCCATGCAATTCATATGATCGAAGTCAGTGTGACAGACGCCGCTGGCTTTAATCTGGACACATACTTCATTTGCCTGAGGTTCTCCCAGCGTGATTTCTTCGACGACAAAAGTTCCCTTACCGTCCGATACTGCTGCTTTCGCTTTCATCTTGAATGACTGATCCTTATCCTTCGGGCGAACAAGTTCATGCAATTCTTTGCGCTTAACACAGCCCGAAAAGAAATGGCCTTCTATCCGTTGCTCTCATGAATCGGCATTAACTGCCAACTCTATCTCATAACAATGCTTCTCAACTGTCTGTAACATCACCAACCTACCGCGTTTGCGTTCTTTGGCCGCTCACTCCTTTAGCGCTGCGCTCGGATCGAATAGCAACGGAAATAACTTGCCGCCCAATTTTTCACCCTTTGGAATGATTTCGTCTGTAAGCGATTGCTCATCTGAAACAGATCTCTCTTGCGTCCCAATATCTGTTAGCAACGGCTCATCTGAATTGGACATCACGCCGTCAAGAATTGCATTAATGACAGTCCCACGGCGCGGTCTTTCCGTATTATTTTCGTAAGAACCATGAATCATTCTCGGATGGTGAAACGAGCACTCGCCTTTCTTCAATTCAATGGCGACCGGTTTAAACTTCTCCTTCTGCTCATCGGTCAAAACAGTCTGGATCGCATCCATATCGCCGGTTAGGCCCGTTTTAGGTAGATCAGGCCAACGGTGACTGCCCGGAATATAATGCACACATCCGTTATCACGAGTAGAATCGTCCAACCCGATCCAACATGTAAGGTGAGCCAGGGGCTTGGTTCTGGTCCAATATGAATAATCCTGGTGCCATGCGACCACGCCGCCGTGATGGGCCGGTTTGCAGAAAAGCTGATCGTGCCAGAAACGTACTGCTCCTCCGAGTAACTGGGATGCGGGGACAGTGAAGGCAGGATTCCAGAGTAGATCATGGAAACCGGGCATGATGCGCCAAGCACCCAGAGCATGAAAAATCGCTCTGTTCGGGTCCGCCGACTCATTCGAATGATATTCATAGAACAGATGGTGGCCGGGATGCGCTGGATCTATTAATTCGCTGAGTTCCTCGCGTAAGACATCCACCTGGCTCTCGGTAAGCATTCGAATATCTTTGAGATAACCGTATTCGTGGAAGAACTCCACCTGCTCGGCGCTCAAGCGATAACGCTCAAGATCTTTTTGAGTGGAAAGCAATTTGAAAAGGCTGCCAACCAATTCGTGACGAGTGGACAAGTCCTCGACCATCTTGATTTCCTCTTTCACACCGTTATCGAAGAAGTGACTAAATAATCAAACGATAGTTAATTCGGAGCACGTGCCCCCGGCTCTGACGTGATAAATTTGTGCAGACGGAGCCAGTTAGCACATAGCTCCGGCCAGGTCGAAAGCGCCGGATCTTTCCCTCCGAGGGCAAAGCCATGTTCTCCATGCTCATACAGATGAAGCTCGAATGGCACTCCCGCTTTACGCAATGCCGCAACGAAAAGCAGACTATTCTCCACCGGGACTTTCGAATCCTTCACACCATGAACCAGAAAGGTTGGCGGCGTTTCTCTTGTGACGTGCTCCTCGTTGGAAAACAGTGCGACCAGACGGGACGATGGGTCCGGCCCCAGTAAATTCAGTTTGGAACGGGGATGCGTTTGCTCCCTCATAGAGATAACCGGGTAGATCAACATCAACAGATTCGGACGGCTTGAGATTCTTTCGATTGGATCAGATGCATCGGGTTTACTAGCTTCGAAATGTGTGGCGGCCGTGGACGCGAGATGCCCACCGGCAGAAAATCCCAGGATACCGATTTGCTCCGGGTCCAGGTGCCATTCTGCCGCGCGTACACGCACAGTTCGAATGGCTCGCACCGCATCTTGTAGCGGGGCCGGTTGACGGTAGTGCGGGGCAACACGATATTTCAGCACGAAGGCGGTGATACCGATAGAATTGAGCCACGCGGCGACCGGAGCGCCTTCGCGAACTGAGAGACTGTCGTATCCCCCACCCGGGCAAATAATGATGGCGGCGCCAGTCGCTTTCTCTTTCGGCGGGAGATAAAGAGTGAGTGTGGGAATGTCCTGCGGTTCGCGACCTACTGCGCCCGGCGCACCTCCCGACCAAAGAACAATCGGTTGTTGAGCCGCGCTTTCAACAGCCAGCATTAGGAATAAGCAGAAAACAAAACTGCTCATCAAAAGAGATGAGATCAACCTTCCCCACACGAGCTTTCCCCTCCTTAGTCACCTGCCTTATTTTGACGGGAGCATCTACTTTTTCATGAGTTCTAATACCGCCGACGTCATGGCCTTCACGCCCGTCCTGATCGTGGGTTCGGGGAGCGGCGCATACCGGCTCGAATGAAGTGGCGGCAGTGCGAATCCATCTCGTTTACTTGCCAGCACCTTCTCCGGGTCAACAGCACCTAACCAGAACATAAAAGTAGGAATCTGATGTCTCTCAAGGCCGTACAGGCCAAAGTCTTCGCTGCCCATTAACGAGGGCATCTCAACAACATTTTGCGCACCAAGCGTTTTCTTAAACGTCTCGGCTAGTCGAAGGCTCAGGACAGGATCGTTATATGTTGCCGGAGCAAACTCCGTCTCGCTCACTTTAACCACTGGTGCCAATTCAGAGGGTATCCCGGATGCGAGCGCGAGACCAAGGCTTATGCGTTCGAGGGAGGCAAGGAGCTTCCGACGAACCTCTTCTTGATAAGCCCTGACGGTGAGTTGTAAATGTACTTCGTCGGGGATGATGTTGTATCTGGTCCCGCCGTGTATCGAGCCAATTGAGACAACCGCAGATTCTAGCGGCGAGACCTCCCGGCTGACGATGGTTTGAACTGCCAGGACCAACTGGGCAGCGAGCACAATCGGATCTTTCGTATGCTCAGGCCTCGATCCGTGTCCGCCGACGCCGCGAATTGTGATGTCCATGGAATTAAGACTTGCGAGGAAGTAGCCGGGAGTGTACCCAACTTTCCCCGCCTCTAACTCCGCGTTGCTATGCAGCGCCAGGGCATAGTTCGGGATGGGGAAACTCTCATAGAGGCCGGCATCAAGCATCGCCTTCGCCCCATCCACCGTCTCCTCTGCGGGCTGCCCAACCATGAGGAGCGTTCCTCTCCATTCATCTTTAAGATTAGCCAGCATCCGTGCCGTACCGAGAAGGCAAGTGATGTGGATGTCATGGCCGCAGGCGTGCATCACCCCTACCGACTGGCCCGCATCCGTATTCGCAGTGACTTTACTCGCGTAAGGTAGATCGGTCTTCTCTTCAACGGGTAGAGCGTCCAGGTCTGCGCGAACAAGCATGGTCGGGCCGCTACCGTTTTGCATCGCGGCCACCACCCCGTAGCCTTTCCATTG
>JACCVS010000428.1 GCA_013698055.1 Acidobacteriota bacterium | reverse complement strand
TTAATCTCCCCGGCGACGAGCGTTCCTGTCACCACCGCGCCAAAGCCGCGCATCGTGAAGGCTCTATCAACGGGCAGGCGCGCAATCATCCCCGCGGAGCGCGCGGGCACTTGCCATGCCACCAGCTTGAGCGCGGCTTTTAACTCTTCAAGTCCGATGCCAGTGCGTGCGCTGATGGCAAGCACTGGCGCGTCTTCGAGAAACGATCCATCTATCAATTCTTCAGCTTCAGCACGGACGAGCGCAAGCAGTTCCTCGTCAACCATGTCCGTCTTGGTGAGACAGACAAGGCCGGAGCGCACACCCAGCAGGCGACAGATGTCGAAATGCTCGCGCGTCTGCGGCATCACGCCTTCATCCGCGGCGATGACGAGCGCGACCAGATCAATGCCGTGAGCGCCCGCCAGCATGTTCTTGACGAAACGCTCGTGCCCCGGAACGTCTATGAAGCCGAGGCAAACGTCTTCCATCTCAAGCTCTGCGAACCCCAGGTCAATCGTGATCCCGCGTCGCTTCTCCTCCGGCAGCCGATCCGCATCCACGCCCGTCAACGCACGCACGAGCGCAGTCTTCCCGTGATCTATGTGCCCGGCTGTGCCGACGATGATGGAACGCATAAAAACAGTGACAAGTGACGAGTGACGAGTGACGAGTTAAAGGCTTTTGCTTGTCAGTCGTCACTTGTCACTGTCTTATTTGACTATTTCAAAATCTATCCACTGCGTTGTCGTGCGGTACTTCTCTTTGGCGAGCGGATCGGTGACAATGACTTGCAGGATATACTCGCCGGGAGTCATCTCGGTGCCGATCTGCAAGGCTCCGCCTGCCGTGAGCCGCTTCAAGTCTAGCTGACCGCTGCCGTCAAGCGGCACGACGCGGCCTGTGAAGACTTCTTTGCCGTCGCGAAAGAGACGCATCTGAGCTTGTGTCTGAGGGCGACCGGTGGCTTTGTCCAACATCACGTTATAGACCACGTAGGCGTAAGACATCACCATCCCACGCCGGAATTTACGCACAGCCGCGCCAGCCTGCGGATCTAATTCACTGGTCTCTTCTTCAGCCTTCTCGCCTTGCGCACCGGGTGCTATTGGCTCCGGACTCGCCGGAGCTTTATTTACGGCGGTCGCGGCTGGTTTAGGCGAAGGGTCTCTGCCACTGATGATAATGCCCGAAAGCGTCAAACGATTCTTGCCGATGTTGGGGACTTCGATGAACTGGCTGGCCGAGCCGACGCGCTCGCTGCCTGCATCACGCAAGGCAGCACGCAATTGATAAGCGCCGGGTTTTTTGATTGGGACGGTGAGAACGTAGACTAAGCCGTGTTCGAGCGCACGCTGGTATGCCCC
Organism: Acidobacteriota bacterium; assembly: GCA_013698055.1. Lineage (GTDB taxonomy): Bacteria > Acidobacteriota > Blastocatellia > Pyrinomonadales > Pyrinomonadaceae > QHXM01. The sequence continues at coordinate 2,426 of JACCVS010000428.1, read as the reverse complement.
ACCGCGCGCGCGCACTGTGTGTGTCCGGGACATCTCGTCCAGGACTGTTCCGTTATCGCCGAAGGTGACGGCTAAAACATCGAAGACGGCTTTGTGCCAACCATCAGGCTCATCCGTGAATGTCAGGTCACGTGCTTCGATATGAATCAGCGAGCGCACGAAGCCGCCCGCCTTCGGGTCGTTGCCATACAGAGAGGTCAAACGCAACTTCACGCCGCCAGAGCCGAAGGGCGAAGTGAGGGCATTCGTTAATTGCTGTGCACGAGTGCGCGGCCTGGGCGCGGCTTCCTGATCGGTGATCCCGTAAAAGCCCGTGCGCGTTCGGTGGCTGAGGCCGGGACGCTTGAGCTTGAGCGTAATTTTATGAAACTTGCGCCGACCCGTAGCCGTGTCGAAAGTCGATTCTTCCGGGCGATAGCCAATCAGGTAATAGCCCTTCTGATCTTCAAGCACGCGCTTGATGCCCGCGCTCAAGTCGTTTGAGTTGCGGATGGGAAAGCCGCCCGTCTGGCGCGCCAGATAATTCAAGCCGTTTTGTGACTCAAAGAAATCACTGCGCCTGTCTTCCAGTTGGCTTTCAAGCTCATCTCCCGTAAGACCAGATGTGCTGTCGGCTGCCGTCAGCCCGAGAGTTTGCAAGCCGCGTGCGTCCATCGTGTAGATGACGACCGAGGCGCGATTGGCCAGATCGGTCAGGCGACGCAGGTTATCAAGCACGCGTGAGCTGCGCGTGGGATCATCTCGATTGAAAATTTTAATTCCATCCGACATCAGGAGAATGGATTTGCGACCGGGAAGTTCACGCATTCCGCGCACGACGTAATTGAGAGCGCCGAGCGTGCCGACGGCGAAAAGCTCCTCGCGAAACTGGTCAATATCTGTGCCCTCGCTACGCGAGTCGTTTTCCTCCTGATTAGCATTCTGCTCGCGCATCTGAGCCATCGGATCGGCTTGAATCGGCGCGAATGCTCCAACACCGCCGCGCCCCTGCGGATTCCATCTGACGCGCTCGATGGCTGCGTAAAGTTGCCGCTTGTCGGACGTGAACTGTTGCAAAGCGCCGACGCCGCCAGCGGTGCGAATGATGGCGACGAGATCACCCGGTTGAAGTTGCTGGTCAACGAATTTCTTGAGCGCCTGCCGGACATAGGCCGTACTCTCAAACGATAAACCCAAATCATCAACGACGAGGGCGACGGTGCGGCGCACCTGGTCGGGCCTGAGACGCGCAGGCGGAACCGGAGGCGCGAGCTTGTCGGCAGGAGCAGGCGGCGACGCGGGTTGCGACGCGGCGCTGTCGGTCGAGACGAACGAAAAATTTGCGATCTTCTGAGGGCGGCCATCCTCCAGGATTTCGATTTCTTCGGGACGAAGATCAGTCACGAGCTTTCCATTCTTGTCTGTGATGACGGCATCAACCTGAACGAGATTCGTCGTGATTCGCACCACGTCGTTGTCGTCCTGTTCCTGTTGCTGGGGTGGCGTCTGAGGAGAAGGGGCTGGCTTCGGGTTCTGACTCAGAGCAGAGGTGAACAGCGAAAAGACGAGAGCAAGAGCGAGCGAGGGTCGTTTCTTCATATTAATTCTCCGCCAAAATCATGTGCTTCGTTGAAGCGCGTATTCAATTCAAGTGAGGCTAATTCCAGCCTCTAGGTGAAGGTCGGCAGTTGCCGCGTTCAAGACTTGGCTTTCCATAACCGGATGTGCGATGCTTGGCGGCCAAGCCACAATCACATCACGAATTGGATGGAGAGATTATGCCAGAGCAAGCTCAAAAGGGCGATACGGTGCATGTTCATTATACAGGACGCCTCACGAACGGAGAGGTCTTCGACTCTTCCGACGGCGGCGACCCGCTGGAGTTTGAAGTCGGCGCGGGCGAGGTCATCAAAGGTTTTGATGAAGGCGTCTGCGGAATGAGCGTCGGCGACAAAAAGCAGCTTGAGATCGAAGTCGAGGACGCCTACGGAGAGCGAATCGAGCAACTTGCCCAGACGCTCGCGCGCGAAGATTTGAACCTCGACACGGAGCCGGAAGTCGGAATGAGTCTGGTGATGCAACTGCCCGACGGCAACCAGATTCCCGTCGCCATCACGGAGGTCACTGAAGACTCCGTCAGTCTGGACGCCAATCATCCACTCGCTGGGCAGAAGCTCATCTTTGAGGTGGAACGAGTCAAATGAGATTGCGGAATGCGGATTGCGGAATGCGGATTTAAGAGCAGACGACCATCTTCCAATCTGCAATTAGCACGTCCGCAATCCGCAATCTTACATCGTCTAGCCTTCTCCTCGCACGGTCTTCAAGTCGTTAATAAACTCTTCTATCGCGTCTTCCGCCCACATCGAATTCTTCCGCGTTTTCCAGACAATGCGTGGTGGCTTGACGCCCGATCTATCATTGAGAATGACGAACATCTCGCCGTA
>JACCVS010000373.1 GCA_013698055.1 Acidobacteriota bacterium | reverse complement strand
TCATCATCGTCATCAATGCTTTCACAAAACGGAAGCTGCGTTTCATCGTGGGTGCCGTCGCGCTTCCCGTTCTCGTCTATGTCGTCGCCGGGATGTTGATTCCCGCTTACGTCCAGAGCTTCGTCGTCAAGCCGAACGAGCTGGGGAAAGAGACGCCTTACATCGAGCACAACATCAACTGGACGCGCAAGGGCTTCGGACTCGACCGCATCGAGATGCGCGACTTTGAAGCCGATCCTGCGATTGCGGGGCTGAACATCGAAAACAACCGCCCGACCCTTGACAACATACGCCTCTGGGACTGGTCTGCGCTGCGCGACACCCTGCGCCAGATTCAGGAGATTCGCACCTACTACGATTTCGGAGATGTGGATGTTGACCGCTACAAGTTCGGCGGGCAAACGCGCCAGATGATGCTCGCCACGCGCGAACTGGATGTCAGCAAGCTCCCGGAGCAATCACGCACGTGGATTAACGAGAAACTAATCTACACGCACGGTTACGGAGTGACGATCAACACGGCCAACGAATTTACGCCCGAAGGTTTGCCGCGCTTCATTCTCTCGAACATGCCGGTTGAATCAAGCGCGCCCGAAGAGATCAAGCTGACGCGCCCGGAAATCTATTTCGGCGAGAAGACGACGACGAATGTTTACGTCAAGACGAAGCAGCAGGAGTTCAATTACCCACAGGGCGAAACGGCCAGCTCGAACGTTTATGAAGGAACAGGCGGCATCCCCATTGGCGGGTTCTTCCGCAAACTGATTCTCGCCTGGGCATTGGGCGATTCCTCGAAGCTGCCCTTCTCCGACGCCGTCACATCAGAGAGCCGCGTCCTGATGCGCCGCAACATACGCGACCGCGTCGAAGCCCTCGCGCCTTATCTCGTCTATGACAATGATCCATACATTGTTATCACAAACGATGGCCGCCTCGTCTGGATGATGGATGCTTTCACCGAGTCAACTTCTTATCCCTACTCGCGCCACTATCAGGCGGGGGACAAGACCGTCAACTACATGCGTAACAGCGTCAAGGTGACGATTGACGCCTACAACGGCTCGGTTGATTTCTACGTCTTCGACGCGGAAGACCCTTTGATTCAGGCTTACCGGGCGACCTTCCCCGCGCTCTTCAAAGATGCGAATCAGATGCCCGCAGATTTGCGCGCTCACGTCCGTTATCCGGAGACTCTGATTAAGACGCAGGGCGAAGTCTTCGGCCTTTATCACACGACGAACGCCAGCGTCTTCTTCCAGCGCGAAGATGTCTGGAGCATGGCCAGACAGATCAGCATGAATAAGGATAAGCAGCAGCAGGCCGATACACTTGAGCCGTATTTCGTGCTGATGCAGCTGCCGGGCGAGGACGTGCAGAACGAGTTCGTCGAGATTATTCCGTTCACGCCTAACAATCGCAACAACATGATCGGCTGGATGGCGGGTAGAAGCGACGGCGACGCCTATGGCTCGCTTCTTGTCTATAACTTTCCGAGGTCGAGGCTCGTTGATGGCCCCATGCAAATCGAAGCGCGGATAGATCAAGACCCGCAGCTATCGGGTCAGTTCTCGCTCTGGAATCAACAAGGCTCACGCGTTCGTCGCGGCAACTTGCTCGTCATCCCGATTGGCAGCTCGCTCCTTTACGTCGAGCCGATCTATCTTCAGGCCGAGCGCAGCCCGATGCCGGAGTTGCGTCTCGTCGTCCTCGCCACGCAGGAGCGCCTTGTCTTCGGCTCGAATTTCCAGGAAGCGATGACGAAGCTCTTTGGCGATGCCGCCACCAAACCCGGCGAGCAACCGAAGCCCGGTGAGCAGCCAAAACCCGGCGAACAGCCACAGCCGAAACCGTCCGCAAGTCCGCAAACGGGCGGGTCGCAGCCACAAGCATTGCCAGGTACCACACAGCAACTAATTGACCGCGCGGCGGCTGACATAGCCGATTACCAGCGCCTCACTGCCGAAGGTAAGCTGGGCGAAGCCGGACAGAAACTGGAATCGCTCAAGCGAAATCTGGAAGAACTGAGGAAAGCTACGGGCAAGCCTTAGAGGTTGGGGAATGCGGATTTCGGATTGCGGATTGGAAGACGGGCGCTCTGTTTTCTTGAATCTGCAATCCGAAATCCGCATTCCCCAATTGATATGTCCGCCTTCCACAATCGGCACGTTTGCAGCTCGCAATATGAATACTATTCCCCTGAGGCGTGTTCTCCTCGTCGAAGACGACGAGACGCGGTGCGCGTGGTTCCGGCAAAAATTCGGCGCGCATGTTCTGGATATTACCTGTGATGCAGGACAAGCTGTCGAATGGTTAACAGAGCGCGAGTATTTGACTATTCTTCTTGACCACGACCTGATAGAAGAACATTACTTCTCTGATGAGCATGACGACGAGCGCACCGGATACGCCGTCGCCGCATGGCTCGCCGCCCACCCTGACCGCCACCGCAACGCACTCATCGTCGTCCACTCGCTCAACTACGCGGGCGCTGAGCGAATGCTCGACCTCCTGCACGACGCTGGGCGCGACGCCGAACACATCCCCTTTCATTACCTCCAAGCTGAATTGAGTGGCTAAGCCTGATACCCAAAATCGCTGGAATAAGGTATATTTTCGGCTCAACTTCCATGAAGGATTACGCATCTCCGGCGCTGAGGGCTATTCTAATTTACAAGCGCGGGACGCTTTTGGAGGATAGCAAGTGGCAGCGGCTGCATTCTACGATCTCGAAGGAACATTAGTCAGCACTAACCTTGTTCACACGCTCGGGTTTTACGCGAAGAACCAGCAGGGTCTGTTCCGCACTTTCAAAAAAAGCGCTTCCACGCTGTTGAGTATCCCGATCTTTGCCGTCACGGATCAATACAGCCGCAAGGTTTTCAACGACCTCTTTTTCAAACGTTACAAGGGCGAATCGGAAGACCGCTTGCGTTTCTTCGCTGAAGAATTGTTTGAAGACGTGCTCAAGCCAGCGATTTTTCCCGGCACGTTCGAGTTGATCGAAAAATCGCGCAGTCTGGGCCTGCGGCAGATAGTCGTCACGGGCGCGCTCGATTTATCGGTCACGCCTCTGATGAAGCATCTCGGAATCGAGGATTACGTGGCGAACCGCCTGGAATTCGTCAACGGCGTGGCGACGGGCAGATTACTGCCGCCCGTGCTCGCCGCCGCGACGAAAGCATCCTGGATCAGAACTTTCGCCGAGCGCGAAGGCTTAAGCCTCAGCGACTCTTACGCCTACACCGACAGCATGTCAGACCTTCCCATGCTCTCCGTCGTCGGCCACCCGGCAGCCGTCAACCCGGACATGCGACTCAGGCAGACGGCGCTGCATCATGATTGGCCGATACTGAACTTAAAGTAATCAGTGGTTGGTGGTCAGTGTTCAGTTAAGAACGCTTGTTTTTGCTGACCACTGGCCACCGACCACTGACCACTAGATTATGAGCCTTCAACTTAGACGCAAGACACACGAATCCGTCGTTTACATCGACAGCGACAGCGCGCCGCGCGTGATGCCGTCGGGCGAGGATTTCATTCTGGAAGATTTGCCCATCGGGACACGGGTTATCTATCCAAAGCCGCCGATTAAGGGCTTGCCCAACCGTGAGGCGGCGATTCGATACGCGCTCAATCACCCGCATGATTGCGACCCGCTGTTCGCGCAGCTTTATCCGGGGATGAAGGTGACGATTGC
>JACCVS010000370.1 GCA_013698055.1 Acidobacteriota bacterium | reverse complement strand
GCCGATCTCGCGTTCAACGATGAGAAGGCGCGTCTCGACAACTTCGCTATCCAGTTGCAGCAGGAGCCGGGTACGCAGGGCTACTACGTCATCTTCGGCTCGTGCGACGGTGAAGCAGACCAGCGTTCAGGACGTGCTGTTGACTACCTCGTCAACAATCGTGGTATTGACCGAAGCCGCATCACTGTGGTGAATGGTGGTTGCCGCGAACAGTTGACCGTGGAACTCTGGCTCAGGCCGACGGGCGCAGCGGAACCAGTACCGACCAACAGTGCGTCGGTTGATCCGTGTCCCGCCTGTAGGAACAGGCCACGCCCGCGCAACAGGCGTCGTGGTCGTCGTCGTGGCGAGGAATAACTAATACGCTCGCGTCTCTCTTTTGACGAGGCGCGACCATTAACCGATACGCGGGCGGTGTTTCTCCCAAAAAGAGAAGCATCGCCCGCTTCGCTTTTATCCGGCAGTATTTGCGTGATGCTTGAGCAATACAACTGCGCTTTGCGCGTCCTGCATCCTACTAGGCCGCGCGCGTAATGCGCAGGTTGGCGGCGGATGCGCCCCGTAATTTATAATCGTGGGCTGAAAGTGCCGAGCAATTCGGCCAAAAACCATTTTGAGGCAGAGATGAAATCTATGATGACCCGACTAATGAAACGATCTCTTTTGTTCTTTACTCTCCTTGCTTTAATAACCCCTGCGTTCGTCATGAGCGCCAGCGTTAAGGCCGTGGACGGGGGTGGCAATCCGTCCAACTCCGATCCGCAGTATGCGATGGACTGGCGCGTCACGGGCCCGATGGGCGGCGACGTGCGGATGCTCGTTATTGATCCAAGCGATCCACAGCGTTTATATTTCGGCACCCTCGACGGTCAGATTTACAATTCAACGGATGGTGGCGAAACGTGGGGCTTGCTTCACAATTTTAATCGTCCAAAACTTTTCATGGATGAGATCATCGTTGACCCGCGAGATTCGCGTGTCCTCTATGTGGCAGCCCATCGTCATAAGGAGTCAGGCGGGTTTTTCAAATCCACAGATGGGGGCAAGACCTGGCGCGAATCGCCCCAACTCAAAGAAGAAGCTCTGCACTCAATGACTCAGTCCTCCAGGAATCCCGACATGATCGTGGTGGGGACGAACCGTGGCCTCTTCCGCTCGCTCAATTCGGGCGAGACTTGGGAGCAATACCAGACTGTGTCCACGCCCGGTCTCATCAATATCGAATCGCTGGCGATTGATCCGCGCAACCCGGACGTAATCTATGCTGGAACGTGGTATCTACCCTACAAGACGACCGACGGCGGGCGGACATGGTCGAACATCAAGAATGGCATGATTGATGATTCGGATGTCTTTGCGATTGACATTGACCCGCGCAACCCGGATCACGTTATCGCTTCTGCCTGTAGCGGCATTTACGAAACTGACAATGGTGGCGGGAATTGGCGCAAAGTGCAGGGTATTCCTTCGCAGTCGCGCCGGACGCGCGACATCCTGCAACACCCTTCGATTCCCGGCGTCGTCTTTGCCGGAACGACCGAAGGCTTCTGGCGCTCAACCGACGGTGGTAAGTCCTGGATGCTGACGACCTCCAAGCAGCTTGAGATCAACTCCATCACCGTTCATCCGAGCAATCCGCAAACCATTTACATCGGGACAAACAACTACGGCGTGATGATTTCGCGCGATGGCGGAAAGAGCTTTGCCCCGACCAACGGCGGTTTTAGTGGTCGCTTCGCCTACTCGATACTTCCCGACCGCGAGAAGCCGGGACGCATTTACGCGACGACGATCAACACGACGACGGGCGGCGGCTACTTCTTCATCAGCAACGATAACGGTCAAACATGGCAGCCCTCGATGCGCAACATGCCGAACATTCTTATCAGCTATTCGATTCTGCAAGATGAGCGTGACGGCAACATCATCTACCTCGGTACGAATCACGGTATCTATCGCTCGACGGATCGTGGCGCTTCATGGGCACCGATTGGCGCACCGAAAGCCGGGCCAACTGGTAAGGGCAAACCGAGGGCGACTCGCAGAGGGAGAGCCTCTTCGACACGCTCCGCGGCTGCTGCGGCTAAGCGCCCTGATGATACGGTCAAGCGCGCTCAGGAAGCTCTCAACGGCGCGGGCTACGATGTGGGCGTGCCGGACGGCGCGGCAGGAACGCGAACCGTTGCGGCTCTCAGGAAATATCAAGCTGAGCAAGGGATTCCCGTTTCCGGCAAGCTGGACGATGCTACCCTGACAGCACTCGGGCTTGGCGGGGGAGTGCAAACTTCGACTGCTGCCGGAAAGCTCCCGGCCTCAACCATCTTTCTGACGGAGGTAGTCAACGCGCTCACGCACACATGGGACGAGAACGGGCGGGCGGGCATTCTGGCCGCGACCAACGCCGGGCTTTATCGCACGTTTGATCCGGCGCAGGGCTGGGAGAAACTCTCCTATGGCTCCGGTCTCGATGCGCGCACGACCGCTCTTTCGACCACCATGCAAAACCAGAGTACCATCTTTGTCGGCACGGCTACTTCAGGCGTGCTCGTCTCGCGCGACGCGGGCGCGACGTGGCGTCAGGTTCCGGGGATTCCGGCAGACGTGCCCATCAGCGCCATCGAGCAGGACAAGCAGCGCTCGGCTTACGTCTATGTCGGCACCAAGCAGACGCTCTACCTCTCGCACGACGGCGGCGAGCGGTGGATACGACGCGGCGGAAATCTGCCCTACGGCGACTACGCCAGCATTCTCGTCAATCCACAGAATGGTGACGAGATTTTCGTCGGCAATGCCTATCAGAATCAGGGTGGAGGCAACACGACTATTAACAGCGGTGGCGTTTACCGTTCAACTAATGCCGGGTTGACCTGGATGCGGATTGACCCGCGTGATGTGCGGTTGCCAAGCCAGCGCATCTGGGCTTTGGCATTTGATTCAACCAATTCGAACAGGCTCTTCGTCGGTTCGCACTCGGCGGGAATTTATGTAGTTGAGCGGGGAGGAAATGCTTCGCTCAACGCCGCCCAGTAGAGCAGGGAAGGCAGAAAGCAGAAGGCAGTAGGCGGAAGGTGGAAGGCAGAAAAGATTTGCGTTTTATACTGCCTTCTGCCTTCTGCTTTCTGCCTTTTGTCTTCCGCCTTCCGCCTTCCGCCTTGACACGCTGTCATTTCGGCGTGTAAATTGCCAATCTACCCGGTTAGGCGGCTGGTGATTCAAGTCGGAGCAAAAGGGTGACGACGGGCACGACGGAAATCGAAACAATAATTAACTTCTCCTTTTCCAAATTCGCTGGCGGCTCGCATTCCTCTCACCTTCAATTCGCTCATCTGACTATCAATCACCGGAGTAATTAAAAAGCAGTCCCCTCGTTCATGCTGGCTGCGAATGTTTTATTATCTGCGTATGGACGCAGCGGAACGAGGATCGGGGATGGCGCTAAAAGCTCTTATAAGGCGCTTGAATTTTTAGGAGGAGTAAGACAAAGATCCGCATGTCCACTGAAGAAACCAAGCCGACTGACGGCGAGGTGATTGACAACCAACCATCACCGGGCGAGAACACTACTTCTACGCCGCAAACGACAAATCAACAGGCCACCGGCGCGCAGACAGCGCCAGCCCCATCTCCATCTTCTTCTGCTCCCAGCGCTTCAGCCTCCAACGCGGCTGACGATGATGACGACGACGATGAAGGAAACTCGCGCTCGGATTTCGGCGCGATGCTCGATCAGTTTGAGCAGGAGCAGGCGGGCTTTCAAGAAGGCGAAGTCGTGCGTGGCACGGTCGTCGGAATCACTGAGCGCGGCGTCGTGATTGATTTCGGCTATAAATCCGAAGGCATCGTCAACCAAGCCGAGTTTACAGATAACGGCGAGCTAACGGTCAAGCCCGGCGATATCGTTGATGTGCTCGTCAAGAGCATGGAGACGAGCGAGGGCTATCCTGTGCTTTCTCGCGCCGATGCCGTGCGGATGAGAGCCTGGGATGATCTGGAGAAGGCTTACACGGATGGCACCCCGGTTAAGGGTCGCGTCATAGAGCGCATCAAGGGCGGCCTGCGTGTAGACATTGACGGCATTCCTGCTTTCCTACCCGGCTCGCAAGTTGACACGCGCCCCGTGCGCAACCTCGATTCTCTGCGTAACCAGGAGATTGAAGCCAAAGTCATCAAGCTCAACCGCAAGCGCTCGAACGTAGTTCTCTCGCGCAAAGCTATCCTTGAAGAGCAAAATGAAGGCAAGAAGGACAAAACCCTCGAAGGGATTGAGGAAGACATTATTGTCGAAGGGCAGATTAAGAATCTGACCGACTACGGTGCATTCGTTGATCTGGGCGGCATTGACGGTCTGCTGCACGTCACGGACATGTCATGGGGAAGACTCCAGAATCCCGGGGAGCTTTTCAAGGTCGGTGACAGCGTGCAGGTCAAGGTCTTGAAATTCGACCGTGACCGCGAGCGCGTTTCTCTTGGCTACAAGCAGCTTTTGCCCGATCCGTGGAGCAGCATTGATGAGCGTTACCCGCTCGGCAAACGTCTCAACGGCAAGGTGGCGAGCGTGGCCGATTACGGCGCGTTCATCGAGCTTGAAGCGGGAGTCGAAGGTCTCGTGCATGTCTCTGAGATGAGTTGGTCGAAGCGCGTCAAGCATCCTTCAAAGCTGGTTAATCCGGGCGATGATGTTGATGTCGAAGTCCTGAGCGTTGATCCGAAGGCACGACGCATCAGTCTTGGAATGAAACAGGTGCAGGCCAATCCCTGGCAGACTCTCAAGGAGCGTTATCAAATCGGCTCGCGCGTTTCGGGACGTGTCCGTAACCTGACCGATTTCGGGGCGTTCATCGAAGTCGAAGACGGCGTTGACGGCCTCGTCCACGTCTCGGACATTTCATGGGCCAAGCGCATCAAGCATCCGGGCGAGGTCTTGAAGAAGGGGCAGGAAATCGAAGCGGTGATTACCAGCATTGATACTGAGAATCGTCGCCTCTCGCTCTCGATCAAAGACCTTGAGCCGAACGCCTGGGAGCGTTTCATCACCGAGCACAAGCCGGGCGATGTGGTTAAGGGTAAGATCGCCCGCTTCGCTAACTTCGGAGCGTTCGTCGAGCTTGGCGATAACCTCGAAGGCTTGTGCCACATCTCGGAGTTGTCGGAAGATCGGGTAGAAAAGCCAGAAGACGTGGTGCAGTTGGGACAGGAGATGGATTTCAGGGTTCTCAGGATTGACCCGGAGAACAAAAAGATCGGTTTATCGGCCCGTACCGCCACAAGTGATGAGAATATCGCGGATACGAAGACCTATTCGACGGAAGTAAAAGGCGGGATGGCATCGCTGAGCGAGTTGGGGAACTTCTTTAGCCCGTCTGCAAGCAGTCCGGCAGAGCCAGCCGCAGAAGAACCATCATCTGAGCCATCAACGGAATCAACAGCGGAGCCGAAGGAAGAAAACGGCGAGAAGGAATAAAAACCAGAAATCAGCATTCAGAATTCAAGAGCCAGAATGGAAAGCGTTTTCAGCCTTTCATTCTGGCTTCCGGCTTCTGGCTCCTGAATTCTGGTTTTCCTTAAATGTTGGCCGCGCAAAGTTTGCGTCTTGCGGGAGGCTGCCCTTTTCTGTTACTGTACGCTCACTCATAACCCTCATCTTTGAGTTGATTACAATAATCTATTTGGCCTTTCGAGGCTTTGTGGCTCCCGGTGGCCTTTGTTCTTAAAGCAGCGAGGTGATGGCATGACTAAAGCGGAACTGGTGGAAGATGTCGCACAGGCGGCGGAACTCACCAAAAAGGACGCTGAACGGCTCGTCGAGATTGTTTTTGAGAGCATTATCGAAACCCTGAATCATGGCGAGAAGATTGAGTTGCGTGGTTTCGGTAGTTTCCGCGTGCGCGAACGCGGCGCTCGTCGCGGGCGCAATCCCAAAACCGGCGACCCCGTCAACATTCCTGCCAAGCGCGTCCCCTACTTTAAGCC
>JACCVS010000350.1 GCA_013698055.1 Acidobacteriota bacterium | reverse complement strand
AGATTTGCCGGAGGGTCTCGTCGTCGTTAAGCCGCCCATCAAATATCTTGAGAGCCTTTCACTGATGGCGTCTGCTGATGGGCTTCTCGTCATAGATGCTCCGGCAGAGAAAAGCGTTTTTTTGCCTTCCAAGCTGGTTGACTATGTTGGCGCGGGGCGTCCAATCTTCGGGTTGACTCCGCCAGGAGCCGCCGCGACCTTAATCAACCGACTCGGCGGTTGGGTTGCTGACCCGGCTGATTTGAGTGCGACGGCGGAAGTGACAGATGCTTTTCTCTCTTCTCTCCGGCGCAGCAGGGAAAACGCCGCTGAGACTTGGGGAATTGCCAGCATCCGCAAAAACTACGAAGCCGCGCATGTCGCCATTGAATTCGGGCGCATCTTGCAGGAACTACTCGCCTGAGCTTGATAGTTTTGGAAACCCGGTCGGAAGACTCTCTGCTCGGCGTGATGTATGAAACCGACCCGGTTGATGTGGATATGGTGATTACAAATGCCGCTCACTGGGTTTGCGGCGTTTCAAGGCGGCACTAGTTTCCGTCCCAATCTCACGGGCGACCCGCTCACGCCGAGCGGTCAACGCACAATTGATAACTACCTCAACCGCGACACGGTGCTTGTTCCGACCGACCAGACGCAGCCCTTCTGCTCGGCGGGCAGGAACGTTGCGCGCAGCAATGCTTTCTTCCAACTCGATTTCGGGCTGCATAAAAACTTCGCCCTGCCGATGCGTGAAGACATGCTGATTGAGTTCCGCGCCGAAGCCTTCAACCTTTTCAACAAGACCAACTTCCCCGCGGCGGACGGCAACCGCTCGAACGCCGGTTTCGAGCGCATCACCAGCGCGTTTCCCGCGCGCCAGATTCAGTTTGCCCTGAAGCTCTATTTCTAAAAGTCTCACGAGAACTAAAGTGCCTCGGCTTGTGTATATTTCAGGCACAAGCCGAGGCGCTTTGCTTTGGCGCGAATATCTGCGATGCCGGAGATTTTGCGATGATGCGCGGTCTACCGGGTGGCGAGTTACAGAGAGCCTTTATTCCACGGCCCCCAGATGGCGAAAGTGAGTCCCGGAGTCTGGATGTTGAAGAAGAGCGTCTTGCCGTCAGGGCTGAACGTTGCACCGGCGAACTCTTCGGTCTCGAAGGCGGGGACGATGTTTGACGCGAAATCGAAGATGCGTCCCTCGTGCGTCAGGCCGCGCACGCGCTGTGTGCCCTCGCCGTCCTCGCAGAGCAAGAGGCCGCGCCCGCGCGGGCTAACGCAGAGGTTGTCCGGCGAAAGTAACACTTCCGCACCCGGCGACTCGAAGAGCAGTTTAAGCTGCCCGCCTGCCTTACCAAGGGGTTGATACTCCCAGACCTGACCGAGTTGTTTATCGCCACCGTTTGTCGAATTGAAATAAATACGATTCTTGCCGTACCAGCAACCTTCGAGGCGCGCGAAGGTCGCCCCGCCGCGCGCAATGCCCTGCTTGTAAACGGCGAGCGCATCTGTCTCGGCTTCTGTGGGGTCGGGATTTTCAATGTCCACCCACATGACAGGAAGCTCTGCTCCCATCTTCTGTCCCGCGCGCGCGTCGTAATTGGCGCGGTTTTTAACGGCGAGCATCTGCAAACGCCCGCCCGCCGCGAGCCTGCCTTTTTTGTTCGGGACGAAGCGGTATAAGCCTGCGGTCAGCCGGTCTTCGGTTTCGTACACGATGCCCGTCTTCGGATCAACGGCAATCGCTTCATGCACGAAGCGACCCATCGCTTTGAGTGGCTCGGGCGCTGTCATACTATTTGCCGAAGCATCCACCTCGAAGCAGTAGCCATGCGGGCGCGCGAAGCCGCCGCGCGGATTGCCTTCCTCGTCGAGGAAGCGCGTTGCGCCCATCACCGTCTCCTCGCAACTGATCCACGTTCCCCAGGGTGTCAGGCCGCCCGCGCAGTTGACGAGCGTGCCGCTCAAACTGACGAAATCGCGGACGAGTTCGCGCGTCTGCGGATTGATGACGAGCGTGGTCGTGCCGCCTCCCGCCGTCTCGTCGTAATACCTTTCGCCAAGCGCCGCACCGGGCGCGCCGATGCCGTTATTGATCTCGTGGTTGCGGACGAGGCGCAACTCGCCCTTTACCTTGAAGGCCGCCATTCCGTCGGGCGCGAGCGGCGTAGGTCGCCCGTCCGACATCTTCGCGCCCGCCCTGCCGATGACGTTGTACTCAAAGCCTTCGGGCAAGGCGAGGAATGTCTCACCTGTGTTCCGCGCTCTCGCCGGTCGAAGTGTCCCGTAGCCGCCTTCACTCCCACCATTCTTCAACGCCGCGCCGTCGCGCAGTAGGGCGAGAGAGAGACGCTCGGTAAAACCCTGCATGGCGAGAGCAGTGCCCGCCAGCAAGCTGCGTTGGAGAAAAGTTCGTCGGTCGAATCCGTTCATGCTTAACCTCTCCGCGTCACCGCGTTGCCTTACCCTCGCGCTCAAGTGATTTTTGCGCCTTCGCCATTTCCTCTCTTTTCTCTTTGCTCATCGTCGGGTATCTCGAATGCAAAGATTTCAGCGTCGAGACGATGACGGAACTGACGGCGGCACAGGTGAACCAACGGTTGTCGGCGGGGATGACGTGCCAGGGAGCCGCTTTCGTGCTGGTCTTGCTGAGCACGTCCTCGTACACCCTCATGTTCTCGTCCCAGTACCCGCGCTCCTTGATGTCGCTCGACGAAAACTTCCACTTCTTCTCCGGCAGTTGCGTGCGCTCCAACAACCTCTCCACCTGCTTCTCCTTCGACAGGTGAAGAAAAAACTTCAGGATGCGGACACCGTTGTCTGAGAGGTACTGCTCGAAGTTGTTGATCTCTCGATAGCGTCTCTCCCAGATGCCCTTGCCTTTAGAATCGGCGGGCTGCTTCCAGTCATCTAATTTTTCCGGGTGGACGCGCTCGGCCACGACCTGCTCATAGTACGAGCGGTTGAAGATGCCGATCTGCCCTTTCTCCGGCAACTCACTCATGTAACGCCTGAGATAGACGTGTTTGAACTCTTTCTCTGACGGCTTATCGAACATTGCGACCTTGCAGCCTTGCGGGTCGGCGCTCGACAGCACGTGCTTGATGGTATTGTCTTTGCCCGCGCTGTCCATCCCCTGAAAAAGGGTCAGTACCGCATAGGTCTCGTGCGCCAGCAGAATATCCTGATACTTCGCCAACTCCGCCGAATCTTTCCCGATGCTTTCTTCGGCGTTTTGCTGGCCGGTGAAGTTTCCGGTGAAGCCGGGATCATAATTTTTCAGGCGCACCTTCGCGCCCGCCCGCACGACGAATTGACTATGATTCATTCTCCCCACCCCTTTTCTCATGTTCGCACCAATCATTATCGCGCACGCGCGTTACATCCTCATGAC
>JACCVS010000078.1 GCA_013698055.1 Acidobacteriota bacterium | reverse complement strand
GGCCGACCGTGCGTTCCTCCTGATACTCAATCGGCGCGAGCAGGGAGCCGGAGCGCAGCGTCCTCGCCAAATCTTCCGCCGATTGTTGAGTAAAGCGTCCTGAAATCTGTCCTGAGTCGAAAATCTGCGACTTGATGTAGGCGATTGACTTGACCTTACCATCGAGAACAGCGCCCATATACTGGTTGACGTTTGCGCCCGTCCATTCTCCGAACTTCTGCGAGCCTGCGGGCTTGAGGCTGAAGTTGATCATGAAGTCGTTGGCACCCTGATTCTGGGAAGCGTCGGCGCGGTTCAACTCTTTGCCTTCGATTATCGCTGGCCGCTCGACGACGACATATTTGTCTGGCTTGGGCGCGTTCGGGTCGGTGGTTTCATCTCCACCTGCTGCTGTCGGCTCATCTCTTTCTGTGTAAGCCAAGACCTGGCGGTTAGCTGGAACTGTTCCGCCCAGAGAATCAATCGCCTCTTTTTCGGTTGCAAAAGTCTGGACTGAAGAAGGACTGGGCGGGCTGACAACATGCACCAGTTCGAGTTTAGAGGCAACTGTCAGTTGTTTTTTGACACGCTCTGGGTCTTTTTCACCCGGCATCTGAAGCAGAATCTGGTTCGATCCCTGAGCGCCATGATAGGCCAGCGTCGGCTCGGCGACACCGAACTCGTTAATGCGCCTGTCAATCGTGTTGTAAGCCTGCTCGGTCGCCTGTTGGCTCAAGACGCGTGCGGCTGAATTTGTTAGCGTCCATGTGATGGTGTTGCCTGAAACAGCGGGCGTCCAGTCATCCGTGCTGATTCTTTTAGCAACTTCTTCACGTATCTCGTTGATCTTCGCTGCGTCTTCCATAGTAACGAAGAAACGATACGCACCGCCCGACACATCCGCTCGTGCGTCCTTAACCTTAGCACCGATATCCTCCACAGCCTTCTGCGCAGTCACGGCATTATTCTCAGCCAGATTCTTGAGATAATCCTCAACCTTGACGCGCATCACGAGGTGCGCGCCGCCTTTGAGGTCTAGGCCGAGCCGGATATTTTCCTCAAGCGAACGCTTGATGCCGGAACCACTAAAGTCGCTCAACTTCGGACGACGGTGCGGGCCGATGACAACATACAGGCCAGCAATCGTGACAATAGCGATAATGATGAAACGCTGAAGGAGATTTCTTTTCTTCATAACAAATAGGTGCTGGGTGATAAGCGATGGGTAATGGGAAAGAGTTTTTCTCTTATCACCTACTACCCATCCCCTATCACTGATTTACTTCTTTTCCTCATCTTCCGCCGCTAATCCTGAGATGGCGGCGCGCGAGATTTCGAGGATGGATTTCTCGCCGCTTCTGATTAAGAAAGTGGTATCGCGGACAGCCGTAATCGTGCCGACGATGCCCCCGTTAGTGACGACCTTGTCGCCTGCTTTCAATTCCTCAATGGTCTGTTGCAGCGCGCGTTGCCGCTTGCGCTGCGGCACGATGAGCAGAAAGTAGAAGACACCGAAGATCAGAATCCAGGGCAGGATGGCAACGAAAATATTGCCGCCGCCTTGCTGGAAGATAAATAAGATTGGCATTTTTGAATTTTAGATTGAGCCGAAATTGTAAAAGCGCGAGGCGACCCGCACACGCACCGAATCAGAGGATGAGCCTTACGCTTCCGGTCTTCAACATCACTAACCTTCCAAGCATCAAACGCGCCGGACAAAACCACGCGCGCTCATGCCACACCGGAGCTGACTCCCGCTAGGAACTCTCGCCGAAATCGCGTGAAATCGCCAGACCGGATAGCTTGCCTGACAGACCGCATGGTGTCAAGGAAGAACGCAAGATTATGGTGCGTCAAAAGGATGCTCGCCAGCATCTCGCCCGTCATATAAAGATGCCTGAGAAAGGCGCGCGAATGACGGCGACAAACGCTGCACGCGCATCGCTCGTCGAGCGGGCGCTGATCGCGCACCCACTGTGCGTTCTTAATGTTCAACTTGCCTCGCGAAGTGAAAGCCTGTCCCGTCCTTCCGTTTCTCGTCGGCAGCACGCAATCGAACATATCAAGCCCTCGCGCCACGCACTCCACCAAATCCTCCGGCGTGCCCACCCCCATCAGATAGCGCGGACAGTCCGACGGCATCAGCGGAGCAATTTCCTCGACTACACCATACATCACGCTCTTCTCTTCGCCGACGCTTAACCCGCCGATGGCGTAACCGTCAAACCCGATCTCCGCTGTGCGCTCCAAGCTCTCGCGCCTCAAATCCAGGTGCGCCGCGCCCTGCACGATGCCGAAAAGCGCCTGTGCTCCGTTCAACCGCGCATCAATTGGCAATTCCCTTTCATCAATGTGCCCTGTGTCCATGCCCTCTTTCTGCAAAACATCAAACTCAAGGCGTGAACGCTCAGCCCAACGCGCTGTCAATAACATGCTCTCTCGTGCCTCTTCGCGCGAAGCGTCGCCCCGCACGCATTCATCAAACACCATCACGATGTCCGAACCGAGCGCGGCCTGCACCTGCATCGAGACTTCCGGCGAGAGAAAACGGAGACTGCCGTCAACGTGCGAGCGAAACTCCGTGCCTTCTTCCATAATCTTCCTGAGCGCGCCCAGACTCCAGACCTGAAACCCGCCGGAATCCGTCAGCAGGGCGCGCTCCCACCCGATGAAGCGGTGCAGCCCGCCACATTCACGAATAGTCTCCGCGCCGGGACGCAGCCACAAGTGATACGTGTTACCGAGGATTATTCGCGCATCAAGCTCCGCTGATTCGAGCGCTTCAAAGCGCGTGCCCTTGACTGTGCCGAGCGTGCCGACAGGCATGAAGACGGGCGTCTCTATATTGCCCCGCCGCGTTCTAATCACGCCGCTGCGAGCCTCTCCGTCGCGGGCGATTATTTCGTATCCGATTGCTTTCTGATTCATCTGCTCAAGGGGAATGATAACGACTGAGATGCTGAATTGAAAATCCGCTTAGATGTGTATACCTATATCGTCTCGCCGCGCATCGCTCTGCGCGGCGTCAGCCTTCGTCAGTGGCAGTCGCACCGTGAAGGTCGCGCCGCCATCGCTTTTAGCCGACACCTGACCGCCGTGCGCTTCGACCAATTCTTTGACGAGCGCAAGCCCGATGCCGAGGCCACCATGTCTTCTGGTGGACGAGCCATCCGCTTGCCGGAAACGATCCCAGACGTATGGCAGAAACTCGGGCGAGATTCCTTCTCCCGTGTCTTTGACTTCGATGACAATCCAGCGGACAGGCTCCGTCTCGCCGTCGCTCAACATGATGCCCGCGCTATCTATCAAGCGCGTGCGGAC
>JACCVS010000345.1 GCA_013698055.1 Acidobacteriota bacterium | reverse complement strand
GCGTACTTGAAAATCTTGGCAGCATCGTCGGCCATGTAAGTCATGACGGCGGCGTAGAAATGCTCGGGGTAGTTGGCTTTCAGGTACGCTGTCTGGTAAGCCACGTGTGCATAGGCGACCGAGTGCGATCTATTGAAACCATAGTCCGCGAACTGTGCCATCAAGCGGAAAATCTCTCTCGCCTTCTTTTTCGGAATCTTGTTCTTGACAGACCCGCTGATGAATTTCTCTTCGTGAACGGCCATCTCCTCGCGATTTTTCTTGCCCATTGCGCGGCGCATCAAATCGGCCTCACCCAGGCTATAGCCGCCAAGCCGCTGCGCGAGCTGCATGATTTGCTCTTGATAGACCAAAATTCCGTAGGTGTTTTGTAGAATCTCCTCCATCTCAGGTGTGGCGTACTCGACAGGCTTCTTGCCGTGGTAGCGGTCAATGAAGTCGTCAACCATGCCGCCGTCAAGGGGGCCGGGGCGGTAGAGCGCGTTCAAGGCGGAGAGGTCTTCGATTGATTTCGGCTTGAGCTTACGGCAAATCTCGGCCATCCCCGATGATTCGAATTGAAAAACCGCTTCCGTACGCCCCTGCGCGAACAGCTCGTAAGTCTTCGGATCTTCGAGCGAAATTTCGGACCAGATGATTTCCCGCCCGTGCGTTTCTAGGATCGTCTTACAGCACTGATTAATGATGGAGAGCGTAGTCAGCCCGAGGAAGTCCATTTTGAGCATCCCGGTCTTCTCAAGATCGGACATCTCAAACTGCGTGGTCAGTTCCTGCTTATGGCTCATGGCGACGGGAATCAGGTCTTCGAGCGGCTGGGGCGAAATGACAACGCCCGCCGCGTGAACAGACGAGTGGCGTGCACAGCCCTCAAGCCGTCTTGCGATCTCGATGACCTTCTTCGTCTGCGCGTCTTTTTCCACGGCCAGTTTCAATTCCGGCACCATCTCCAGAGCCTGCGTGATGGAAACGTTGCGCCCGCGCACCGGAGGCGGAATCAGCTTCGCTATTTTCTCGACATCAGCGTAAGGCATATCGAGGGCGCGCCCCACATCCTTGATCGCCGCCTTTGATGCCATCGTCCCGAACGTGATGATCTGGCAGACGGAGTCACGACCGTAAAGCTCCGAGACGTGGTTGATGACTTCACCGCGCCCGTGAACGCAAAAGTCTATGTCTATGTCGGGCATACTGACGCGCTCAGGATTCAGAAAGCGCTCGAAGAGAAGGTCATACTGGATGGGGTCAACGTCGGTAATCTCTAAACAGTAAGCGATTAAGCTTCCGGCAGCGCTTCCACGGCCTGGCCCCACCGGAATCTTTCTATCCTTGGCGAACTTGATGAAGTCCCAGACGATGAGGAAGTAACTGGGAAATCCCATCTGCTTGATAATCGCGATTTCGCTTGAGACACGTTCCTGATAAGTGCTTAGTTTGTGCTTGAGGCGGTTTTGAGATAGAAGCGGCTCCCAGACCGTTTCTCTTCGCTTCTCATAGCCCTGCCGGATGACCTTCTCAAAGTATTCGTCAATCGAGATGTCGCCTTCGCTGGGCGGGATGGGGTAGATGGGAAGCTGATTTTCTCCGAGCGGGAGTTTCAAATTGCACATCTCGGCAACCTCCAGCGTGCGCGTCACCGCATCCGGAATGTGAGTGAAAATCTGATTCATCTCTTCCGGCGTGCGGACGTACCACTGCGGGCCGCCGAAGCTCATGCGATTCGTGTCGTTGACGGTCTTGCCCGTGCCGATGCAGAGCATCACGTCGTGTGCTTCGTAGTCTTCCCTGAAAAGGTAATGAGCATCGTTGGTGGCGACGAGCGGGATACCGGTTTTGTGCGAGAGCGCGATCAAATCTTTATTGATCTTATGTTGATCCTCTAGTTGATGATCCTGAATCTCAAGAAAGTAGTTGCCCTTGCCAAGGATGTCCTGAAACTCGTGAGCGGATTTCTCCGCTGCGTCCAGCCTTCCGTTCTTGAGGTGCTGCTGCGGCACGCCGGAGAGACAGGCGGAGAGACCAATCAAGCCGCCGCTGAATTGAGAGAGGAGTTCCCGGTCAATCCTGGGCTTGCGATAGAAGCCTTCCTTAAAGGCTTTAGAAGTCAGCCGGACCAGATTGTGATACCCCTCGCGGTCTTTCGCGAGAAGGATCATGTGGTTGTATGGCTTCTCGCCCCGTTGAGCGTCCTTCTTGTCGAACCTGCTCCCCGGGGCTAAATATACCTCACACCCGATGATCGGTTTCACGTCGTGCGCCTTCATCTCCTTGTAAAAGGAGACGGCACCGTACATGTTGCCGTGATCGGTCATGGCGCAGGCGGGCATCCCAAGCTCCTTAACGCGCTGCGCCAGCGGTTTGACCTGAATTGCTCCGTCGAGAAGTGAGTAGTCCGTATGAAGATGAAGATGAACGAAGTTATTGTTAGCCAAAAAAATTCGGGCGGAAGACCCTGTTCTCCTCTAAATGCCCCTTCTTCCTTTCAAGATTAAATACTCATTGGGTTGTTTGATTAAAGTCGAGAAGTCTATTTCATGTATGTCTCACCCGAGGGATATACTACATATTGAGCCTCTTGCGCAATTCTTGTATTCCTGATGGCTCTTTATGCGGGATAAAACGAGAAGTTAAATTCAAGGGAGTGAAAAGCGAACAGGCGCGGCAGCCTTTGGGGCCTCGCGCCTGTTCTAATGCTGGTCACTGTCCTCACCCCAGCAACCAGTCGCGACGGAAAGATTCACCTTCCGCCAAGTGTTCATAGCATAACCTCCCATGCGCCGCTTGGTCAATTCGAGAGGAAGGAAAATTCTTCAACCCTTCGAGAATGTCCGCAAGGGCATGGCAAAAATAGAAAAGCGCGCCTTAAACGATACAGGCGCGCTTCTCAAAACGGCGGAGCTGACGTGTTTCCTATCCTCCGGCTTCAGATTGTTTGTTGAGATACTGGTATCTATTCCGGGTTAGTGGGAGAGGCCGTGCCCGGCGTCATTTGGGACGTGCCTTGCATTAGCCCGCGGTTGACCAGGATTTTCACCTCGACCCGACGGTTCTCGGCGCGCCCAGCGCGTGTCGTGTTATCTGCGACGGGCTGTGATTCCCCATAGCCGTAAGGCGTGATGATGCGACGCAGCGGGACATTATGATTCTCCACGAGGTAGCGGATCACGACATCGGCGCGCTGCTGGCTGAGACGGCGGTTCTGCTCCTTGTTACCCTCGGCGCTGGCGAAGCCGCTCACCTCAAGGACGTAACCTTTTGCCGTAAGCGCCTGCTGCGCCACCTGATCCAACTGAGCCTTTGCATCACGAGAAAGGATGGCGCTACGCCGACGAAAGATTACGCTTGAGCTGGTCTGCGGGACGTAATCGTCAAGAGCAGAGATTCGGTCGTTGGTGGCGTTGACGCCTACTAAGGCAGCGTCAGCGCTTTCCTGCGCGGCCTTCGCTCCACCGTTCGCCGCGTTGGAGACAGCGGCCAATTCATCAATCTGGCCTGAGAGACGCTGCGAGTTCTGCTCGACCTGCTCGATCTTGTTCTCGGCAGAGCCGACGCGGTTCTCTACAGGGTTGACGCGTGATTCGACCGTGCGCGCCACTCTCAAATCGGTTTCGTTGAACCTGACTTTCTCAGCCACGAGTTGATTGTTTGCATCACCACGACCTTCAACTTCCAGGTTGAGGCCGCGCAGAATGTTGGTCACGTTAAAGTTGCTGCCGCCACCGAAGAAGCCGCCCTTCGTCTTGATACTCGTCCTGTCGGTTAAGAGCACGGTGACGGTGCTGCCGGTCATATCCTGGACTGTGAAAGTGTCAACGTCGCGGCTCGTCACAACTCCCTTGACCTTCATCTTCTGACCTGAAGCGACGGCGGTCGAGTTGTTGCGCTGTGCGGACTTGCCCGCATCCTGCGCGAAAGCCAGAGGCGCAAGCGCGAGAAGTAGCACGAGCGAGGCACACAAATAGTTAAAGTTTCCAAAACGGTTTGACTTCATTAATGACTGTCTCCCTATCACAAGAATTTTTGAATCACCTGCAACGCCAGCGAACACGCGGAATAATTTCGCGTGCGAGGTTGAGCATTCGTCAGAAAGCAGTGCAGCAATTCGTTGGCGGACAAGATAACCCGCGTCATGGATTATTCGGGTTGCGACCCTGTTACGAATAAGGTGCGGAATCGTTATCTTCCGATAAGCCGGGAATCAATCGAAGCGTGTGGCCGGTGAACGATCTTCTTTATGATCGGATAAAGAAGAGGCGTGAATTATCGTTTATCGGAAGCTCAACGAACAGAAACCGGGATGCCAAACACCCGACGAGTCTGGCACCCCGGCCTTCTTGTGAAGGGAGAATTCGAGTCTTCCCCTCGTGCGCGTCATCTTATGGCCTCACGCCCTGTGCTTGGTTGCGTCTTCGTTGTGTTGCTGTTGCGACCCTTTGATATTCTCTCTCCATTGTCTTGAGTGATGCTTATCCCTCTTTCCAGAGTTTTAGCTGTTATCATTGACCGCTCCTCTGAATTTGGCGTACAGGTATCCGGGTGGCTTCCGTTGCGGAGAATTCAAAAATGAAACAGTGTCCCCAATGCAAACGCACCTTTACTGGTGAGACCACATTTTGTCTGGATGATGGAACTCGTTTGCAAGCCCCTTATGATCCTCAGGCAACTTTGATTCTCCCCGAGTCGCGCCTGACAAACGCTGCTCCGATTATCGTCCCGCCTCCGCAATCATTAGAGCCTCAAATCGTTCGGCAGGGCGTTCGACCTGCAATTGTTTACGGTCTGGTCGCGCTCCTGGCTTTGGTCATTGGAGGTGGCGCAGTCGCATTACTTTATGAGAGGGGAAAGGGAAACGGGACGAGCGACAATAGCAGACAAGCGGACTCGCCGCCGGTAGCCTCGCCCGTGCCGACGCCATCAGATGCGGGCAAGAACGCTCAAACGATAGATCAACCTACTCCTGAAAGAACGCCCCGGCGGGAAAGCACGAATGATGTTACCCGTGGGAAATATCCCGAAGCATCAACCAGATTACTTAACGCAAATGACGTTGCGGGCAAATCATCGTGGGAACTTAAAATAATGAAGAACGAGATTTATGCCAGACATGGCTACATCTTTAAGACGCCTGAATTGAAGAGCTATTTCGAGAACCAATCCTGGTACAAGCCCCTGTACGATGATGTGACCTACTTGATCAGCGATATCGAGAGGGAGAATGCTGCTTTCATTAAAGGATATGAATGAGGTTTCTGCGCCAGCCAGTAACTTCCCAAGTCGTTATGTCTTATCTTATGACTGCTGTGCAGCTATTATTGTCAACAGAAGCGAGAAAGTTTTCTACCAAGTTGATATCAAGGTTGCGATAATCATCGTTGCTGTAAATGAGCCAGCGACCATCAGGGAAACATTAAGGCCGGGATTTGAGGTCGGGTCTTGTTTCAGCGGCATGACGGTGATTGTCCGGCGCGTGGCGAAATTGAAGAAGTCTATCGAAAGATGGGCGGCAGGTTTGCCCAACCCGTCATAACGATGAATGAAATAGAGTCCCTCCTTCGTCACCGTCCAGTCGCCAAATGAGTCTAGTTGCACGAGGTCAACTGCCATCGTTTCTTGGCCGCCCATCAGTGGGAGATTAAAAACTCCGACAGTGTTCATGCCGTATCTTTGTCGCCTACCGAGCGAGGTATAAATCTCTGCGCGCCAGAATGGCATCAAGGAGATTGGTGACTTCTGAATCTCTCCAGCCAGTATTACCTGAAATCTTTGAGGAGCACCACATTGCTGTGCGTCTGTCCGCGGGAGAGGATCAGGCGCCGGCCGTCGCGCGAGAAGGCGTAATTGAAGATGATCTCAGTTTTGAAATTCGTGAGCTGACCGGGCGGGCCTCCCGCGAGCGGTTGCTTCCAGAGATTGTTGACATAGGTCTCGGAGTCTCGAAAAATTAAGGCTTGTCCGTCGGGCGTCCAGCGCGCACTCAAGTAAGACCAGAAGAACGGCACGACGTTGAACAACTTGACGGGAGCCCCACCCTCGGCGGGGATTACGGCGATGCTCCCCTTCTTGGCCACACTCTCGCTAGGGATGATGCAGGAGACGAACCTGCCATCAGGCGAGAAGCTCGGCGCGACGCACTCGTAGTCGGTCAACTGCACCGGCGTCCCGCCATCTATCGAAACTTTCCAGGCTGTCGTCTTCTCATTTAGCAACGAGGCATAGACGACCCATTGCCCGTCCGGTGAACAATCGGGCATGTTGGTCTGCGCCTCTCCGAAAGTTAACTGCTGCGGGCGCGAACCGTCCGATTCCGCGCGGAAGATGTGGCTGCCGCCGGCACGATCAGATGTGAAGACCAGATAGCGTCCGTCGGGCGTGGCCGCAATCTCCCTGTCAAGGAACGAATCCGCCGTCAGCGGCTTCGGCTCCGTGCCGTCCTCTTTGATCGTCCAGAAATCATCTTCGCCGCCTTCGCGGGCCACATAAACGATGCGTCCGTCGGGAAGTCCGGCGACGCCGCGTCTCCCGTCGTAGTTGCCGGTCGTCAATCGAATGGCCTGATTGGTACCCCCGTCCGCTCCGACAATCCAGAGTTGCGCCGAACTTTCGTAGCTATCGGCCACCATGGCGCTCGAGTCGGACGTGATGGCGAGACCATAGTTGCCTAAGCCTTGCACACCACTCGTCATGCGCCGCACTGTGCCTTCGGGATAAGAGAGGTGGTACAGCTGATTGCCGATGCGGGGGCGAAAGGCAATAACGACCAGTCCGCGACCATCGGGCATCCACGCGATATTCCCGATGCCGGCCCATCGCTCATCGGTCAAAGGCTTTACCGCGCCGCTGGCGATGTCAATGCCGTAAATGGTCTCCGATTCGCCGTTGTCGCTGTGCTTCGTCACGGACGGATCAGGAACGAACGCGATCATCCGTCCGTCGGGCGACCAGGCGGGGATGCCTGTAAAGGCCACATCGTTATAGGGGCGTGTCAGGAGAGTCTGCTCAGGGCTTCCGTCCAGCGGAGCAATCGTCAGGCTCAACTGCTTGCGCGCGGGGTCGTAGCGGTAAAAGGCCACGCGGCTGCCATCGGGCGAGAGGCTGAACATCGAGATGATGTCCCCCAGGAGTCGCGTCGGCGGCCCGCCGAGCGCGGGTATGCGATAGAGGGCGCCCTTCGGGTCGCGCTTGTCAAAGACGGTGTAGTAGATGTGCGTGCTGTCGGGCGAAAAAGCGGTGCCGCCGAAGATTCTCTCACCCGGCTCCAGGAGTTGGGCTTCATGGTTCGCGCCTATTTGCCGGACGTAGAGGCTTCCAGTCCCTGCCTCGTGCTTCCCCGGCGAGTAGTTTTGAACGTAAGCGATGAGCTTTCCGTCCGGCGAGATGGTCCCGGCCCCCGACTTGCCGGAGTTAGTCACGCGCGTGATCGTCATCTCGCGCGTAGCGACAAACGCGCGCCGCTCGTCGGCTTGCGGCACACCCCTAAATAATCCCTGCCATGCCATCAACGCCGCCCCACCCCCGACCACGACCAGTCCGACGGCCAGTAACGGCGACGCTAAACCTTTGCCGCGCCTGCGCTGAGGCAACTGTGCCGCGGCGAGGGACGCGTGGGGGAATTGCGCGGGTGCCGCCCCTGCATGGCTCGACTCGCGCACGGCG